>JBKJLP010000298.1:0-6703 GCA_046596735.1 Mycobacteriales bacterium
TGACGTTGACCACCACGCCGTACGACGGAATCGGGCACGCCGACGAGCGCGCGCAGCCGTTGCGGTCCAGCGCCTGGCCCGAAGCGTCCTGCAGATCGATGCCGATGAGGGCGTTGACGGCGCGGCCGTCGATCGCGTTGATGACGCCGCCGATGTTGTAGGTGCCCTCGGCGTGCGCCGGGCGTACGCCGGGAGCGGCGAGCAGGGCCACCAGCGCGGCGAGTGCCGTGACCAGGACCAGGGCGGGACGCGGGAGGGCCCGCAGTGATACCGACATACCGGACAGCGTGCCTCATCGCCCCGGCCCGCTGTCTAGGCTCGCCGCATGGCCGGGACCGAGCAGGACCTCGCACTGGCCCACGAACTCGCCGACACCGCCGACGTCATCACGCTGGCCCGGTTCCGAGCCCAGGATTTGCGCGTCGACAGCAAGCCCGATCTGACGCCCGTCACCGACGCGGACAGGTCCGTCGAGCAGGCCCTCCGCGCGCTTGTCGCGAGCCGCTGCCCGCACGACGCGGTCCTCGGCGAGGAATACGGCGAGGAGGGCGCTGGCTCTCGGCGCTGGGTGATCGACCCGATCGACGGCACCAAGAATTTCGTCCGCGGCGTTCCCGTGTGGGCCACGCTCCTCGCGCTGCAGGTTGACGGCGTCGTGACCGCCGGGGTCGTCAGTGCACCGGCGCTAGGACGTCGTTGGTGGGCAGCACGGGGCCTCGGCGCTTACGCTGGCCCCTCCCAGCGAGCAGCTCAGAGGATCCGGGTCAGTGCCGTCACCGATCTATCGGACGCACAGCTCTCCTACTCCTCGCTGACCGGCTGGGACGAGCAGGGGCGACTCGAGGGACTTCTCGGTCTGTCCAGGAAAGCCTGGCGCACCAGGGCTTTCGGCGACTTCTGGTCCCACGTCCTGGTGGCCGAGGGCGCGGTCGACGCGTCCTTCGAACCAGACGTCTCGCTCTGGGACCTCGCCGCCTTGCAGGTCGTCGTGGAGGAGGCGGGCGGTCGTTTCACCGACCTTGGCGGGGCAGCGCGGCCGGATGGCGGGAGCGTGGTCTGCAGCAACGGGCTGCTGCACGAGGAGGTTCTCGCCGCCCTCGCCGCACGCTAGAAGGGACCCGGCCAGGGCGTCGGGTCGCCGCCCGCGAGTTGGGTCGCAAGCTCGAGGTCGGTCCAATCGAACAGCGCCACCATCTGCGGGGTGCGGGCCAACGCGAGCAGCGTGCCCTGGCGGCAATAGTCATCGACGGCGGCCAGCACCACCCTGACCCGGTCCATCAGCTCCGCCGTCCCCGCCACGAGGGGGACGACTGAGTCCATCCGGTCCTGGCCGGCGTCGTAGGCCGCCTGGCGGTCGGCGTTGAGCCGGTCGAGCAGCGGACCGAAGCGCGACGCGAACATCTCCGCCAGTTCGACCAGTTGCGCCGGTGCCTCTGCCGTCCGCGACGACGACTGCTGTCCGAAGATCAGCAGCGTGAACTCCCGCAGGAGTTCTTGGGTGTGCTCCTGCTGCTCCGCCCACAGCCGCAGCGGGTAGTCGTGCAGAACCGCCTGACCGATGACCTCGTAACCCGGCTCCATGGGCGCACTCTGCCCCACGGCGTCCTGACTCGCCTACGGAGGAGCCCCCACGCGGGCCACGAGGGTGGATCGGCCGAAGCGAGCCAGGAGCCGAGGCGTCAGCCACAGGGCTGCGGCATCGAAGAAGCAGTAGCCGCCGGCAATCCCGCTCGGGGGGTTGCCGATCGAGATGAGCCCGGTCGGATCGTGCGGCTGCCAGGCCCAGTTCCCGAGTCCGGTACCGATCAACTCCAAGTACGACGTGACGACGAACGCCCCGCAGTAAACGAGTGGGGTTCGGCCGCGTTGAAGGAACACCAGCAGGCAGCCAAACCACAGCGCACCGAGCAGGTCGGGGCGGGCCGACAGCAGGAGCCCCCAGAGCGCCCACGTCCCGCAGACCGCCACCGTCGCGGTCACCACCTGGCGGCGGTGCCGGTGCGCCCAGGCGCCGCGTCCCAGGCAGAGCGCGGCGAGGTAGACCAGCCCGTGGCCGGGCGGGACGAAGGACGGAACGTTGTCCAGCCGGTAGACGTAGACACCGAGCCAGCCAGCGAAGACGTACTCGATGACGGTCGCGTAGAGCACGACTACCCCGACCTGCAGGCGCGTCGCCCGACCTTCGTCGCGCAGGACGGCGAGCAGGAGCAGCCAGGTCCCGAAACCGAGCGCGCGTTGCTGGCCCAGGCTGGCGCCGGTGTCGAGACCGAGGACGACAACGACCCAGACGGCGACGATCGCCGGGACGGCCGCGTTCCGCTGGAGTCGCACGTCAGCAGGCTAGGTGTCGATCGGCAGTGGATGTGCTGCCGATGGTCAGGGCGCGGGCTCGCCCGGCGGCGGCGTGCCTTGCGCCGGGGTGGACTCCACCCGCGGCTTGGGCCCCTCCGAGCTGCCCTTGGTGTTGGACGGGCTCGGCGGAGCACTCGGCGACGCGGACGCGCTGGGTGAGGCGCTTGGCGACGATGATCCGGAGGACGAGGGGCTGGCCCCCGGAGTGCCGGAGGGAGGAGCACTACCCGACGGGCTCGTGCTGGGCGTCGGCTGCGGCTCGCCAGACGGGCTGGCCAACGGGGTCGGCGACGGATTGAGCGGCGCGGGGGACGTCGCCGGGCTGGGGGCAAGTGTCGGCGCCGCCACTCCCACGAAGGTGTCAGAGGCGGCGACCGGGGGCTCCGGAGCGGGCTGGGTGATCGGGCCCTGCACCGGTGCCGGGACAGAACGCACGGACGGGCTTCCGTCGGAGGTCGGTGAGGTCGACGGCGAGGGCGCGGGCGCCGGTGCCAGCGCGTGTGTGACGGCCGGCAGCAGGTCGCCGAGCGGCCACGAGGTCAGGACGGTCTTGGTGACGTCCGGCTTGGCACCGAGGAAGACGAGCATGAGGAAGACCGCAACCACACCCAAGCGACCACCGCTGGCAGCGGCGCTCTTGCCGATCAGCGAGAGCGTCGAGATGTCCTCAAGGTTGGCGCCCGGGGCGAGGTGGGTCTTAGCCAGGTGGCGGCGCAGCGCGCGACGAGCCCGGTGCAGCAGGTGCTTGACGCTCTCTTCCGGCACGTTGAGCTCCGCGGCGATGACCGGGATCGACTTCTCCTCGATCTCGCGCTTGACCAGCGCGTCCCGGTGCAGCGGGCTCAGCAGCGACAAGGCCTCGCGGACAACCGGGTCCTCGAGCTCCTCGTCCGGGAACTCATGGGGCGGCAGGGTTTCGATGTTGATCAGCTTGGGACGGCGCTTGTCCGCGCGGTAGCGGTCGATGCACAGGTTGGTGACCGTGCGGCGGCAGTACGCCAGCGCCTGCAACTCGGTTTCGAGCTCGGGTAGCGCCAGGAAGAGCCGCAGGAAGGCTTCTTGTACGACCTCGTCGACATCGCGTGGATCGCGCAGGAAACGGCGGGCCTGCGCACCAAAGGACGAGCGGTGCCGGATGTAGAGACCAGCGAAGTCGTGCGGGTCGGCGCCGAGCCGACGGTTAGGGTCGCGCGGACCCAGCTCCGGGCCGGGGATGACGTCGTCGACGGCGGCGGTCAGCTCGCGGTTCACAGGCAGGCCAGAGCGGGCGCTGCCGGGCCCACCGGCCCTGCCCTGGTCACCCGCGATCGACACGCCTCGCCTCTCCTCGTAGGTCAGGACGCCGCCCACGTGCTGCGGTCGTCCCAGCCCCCCATCGTGGCAGATTTCTGCCCGCTTGAGTTGCCCTTATTCGTCCGGTATGTCCGTCGCCTAATCGATCGTGACGCCGACCCCGATGGGGCAAGAGACCCCGGTGCCGCCGATCCCGCAGTAGCCGTTGGGGTTTTTGTGGAGGTACTGCTGGTGGTAGGTCTCGGCCGGGTAGAACTCGCCCGCCGCCACGATTTCGGTGGAGATCTCCCCGCGGCCGGCCTTCGCCAGCGCTGCCGCGTAGACCTCGCGTGACGCCTTCGCGGAAGCCAGTTGCGCATCAGTAGTCGGGTAGATCGCCGAGCGGTACTGCGACCCGATGTCGTTGCCCTGGCGCATGCCCTGCGTCGGGTCGTGCCCCTCCCAGAACGCGCGCAGCACGTCGTCGTACGAGACGACCTTGGGGTCAAAGACGATGCGCACAGCCTCGGTGTGGCCGGTCCGGCCCGAGCAGACCTCTTCGTACGTCGGGTTGGGGGTGATCCCGCCCTGGTAGCCGACAGAGGTGCTCACCACGCCCGGCAGCTGCCAGAAGATGCGCTCGGCACCCCAAAAGCAGCCCATCCCGACGTGGACGACCTCAAGGCCCTCGGCGTACGGCGGGTCGAGCGGTGCATCGAGAACGGCGTGGCGTTCGGGCACGGCGAGGCGCTCGGGCCGGCCGGGCAGAGCCTCTTCGGCGGTGGGCAGGTCAACCTTTTTGCGCGCGGACCACATGCTGGGTACTCCTCGGGTCAGGGGCGTTCATCTGAACCAACCCCGACGGGCCGGACCGCGTTCCCGCCGCTCGGGACGGATGTGGGCAGTCACGTGCTGCCACCCAGTCAGCTTTCCGTCACGCGACACCGCGCGCAGCCGTCGCTCGGCGTCCTCTCGCGTGGCCGCGGTGGCCACGACGAGCAAGCCGTCGCCGGCCGCCAACCGCGTGTAGGCGTCGGGGACCAGGCTGCTGCCGCCGCGAACGACAAGGGTCAGGTGCGCACCCGGCGGGAGTCGCAGCTCGTGGGCGTGCACACCGACGAGTCCGGAACCGGCCGGAACGGTCATGCCCAGCAGGTCGGCGCGCAACTCATCAAGCGGAGCCGCCTCGACCTCCAGGTCATTGGGCCGCACTTCCCCGACCACGCCGAGGCGGCGGCCGACGGCGGGCAGCGTCGGGGCCTGGACGAGGGTGTAGACGACGACGAGAACCAGCACCACGTCGAGGACCCGGGTCGCGCCAGCAACGCCCTGCGTGACCGGGATGAGGGCCAACACGATCGGGACGGCGCCGCGAAGACCGGCCCAGGAGACAAAGGCCTGCTGTCGCCAGGGCAGCTTGAACGGAAGCCCCGACAGCGCAACCGCGAGGGGTCGGGCGACGAACGTCCCGACCGCGCCGACCAGCAGGGCGGTCGGGAGTGCGGCCGGAAGGCGGGATGGTTCCGACAGCAGCCCGAGCATCAGGAACAGGCCAGCCTCGGCGAGGAGGGCCATCGACCCGGCGAAGCCGAGAACCGCGCGGCGGTGCGGCAGCCGCGCGTTGCCGAGAACCACCGAGCCGAGGTACACAGCAAGGAAACCGCTGGCGTGCACGGCGTTCGTGGCGGTGTAAGCCACCAGAGCCAGGCCGACGGTCGCCAACGGATAGAGGCCGGCCGAGGGCAGCGCAGCGCGAGCCAGCAGCGCGCGACCCACGTAGCCCAGCGCCAAACCCATCAGGGCGCCCACCGCGAGTTCGTAGCCGACGAGGCCTGCAACGGACAGCGGGGAGGTCCCCTCCCACCCCGACGACGACACGATGGTGACCAGCACGACGACGGGGGCATCGTTGAGCCCCGATTCGGCTTCGAGCATCGCTCCGACCCGCCCGCGCAGCGGTAGCCGGCGGAGCACCGAGAACACCGCGGCCGCGTCCGTCGAGGACACCACCGCACCGAGCAGGACGGCCGTACGCGTATCGACACCCAGCAGGTAGTGAGCGGCTGCGGCGATGACCGAGACGCTCACCGCCACCCCGACGGTCGACAGCACGATGGCGTACGGCAGCACCGGCTTGAACTGATCGAATCGGGTCGTGAGGCCACCCTCGGCCAGGATCAGCGCGAGGGCGAGCAAGCCGAGGTCGGCGGCCAGCCGGTAGTCGGTGAAACCGACCCCGGCCTGACCGACGACCATGCCTAGGGCGAGGTAGACCAGCAGCACCGGAAGCGACGTGCGGCTCGCCAGCCGTACGGCAAGCAGCGCGACCAGCAGGAGCACGCTCGCGCCCAGGACCACCAGGTTGAGGTGCTCATCCACGACGGGCTAGTCCGCTGCTGCGACGAGCGGCTCGAGCAACACGTCGGGGTGATCGCGGAGGACGCGAGTCATGCGCCACTGGCCAGCGAACAGCGCGAGCAGTTCGCCGTCTCCGCGCTCGAGGACCTCGACCCCGCTTTCCCGGTCGAGGATCCTGCCCCACTCGCGGTCGGTGCGCCGCGCCATGGAGTAGTCCAGCCGGTCGAGGGTCACCGGGGCACCGAACTCGTTCTCCATCCGGTGCGTGGCCACCTCGAACTGCATCGGGCCGACAGCCGCGAGCACAGGCGCCTGGTCACCGCGTAGGTCAGAGCGCAAGACCTGGACGACGCCTTCCTGCTCGAGCTGCTCGATCCCGCGGCGGAACTGCTTGTAGCGACCGGAATCCTTGGCGCGGCAGACCGCGAAGTGCTCGGGAGCGAAGCTGGGGATCGGCGGGAAGGTGACGGGCTCGTCGATGTAGAGGCTGTCCCCCACCCGAAGCGCTGAGGCGTTGACGAGTCCGACGACGTCACCCGGGTAGGCGAGGTCGACGGTGGTGCGCTCGCGGCCGAAGACCTGCTGGGCGTACTTGGTAGCGAAGGGCTTCTTGGTCCCCGAGTGCGTCACGACCGACCCTCGCTCGAAAACGCCGGAGCAGACCCGTACGTAGGCGAGCCGGTCGCGGTGCGCCGAGTCCATGCCTGCCTGGATCTTGAAG
>JBKJLP010000402.1:0-5912 GCA_046596735.1 Mycobacteriales bacterium
CTCCACGCTCGGCAGCAGCGCGTCCTGCTGCGTCTTGGAGAAGCGATGGACCTCGTCGACGAAGAGCACCGTCTGTGCGCCGGTCTCGCCTAAGGCCCGCTTGGCCTCCTCGACGACGGCCCGGACGTCCTTGACCCCGGCCGTGACCGCGCTGAGTTCGCGGAACCGACGCTGGGTGCTGCGCGCGATCAGCATCGCGAGGGTGGTCTTGCCGGTTCCGGGCGGGCCCCAGAGGAAGATCGACAGCGGCGCATCGCCCTCGACGAGGCGGCGCAGCGGGGCGTTGGGGCCGAGCAGGTGCTGCTGGCCGACGACCTCATCGAGCGTGCGGGGGCGCATCTTGACCGCGAGCGGCGCAACCCGCTCGGCAGCGGCCCGCTCACCGGCGTCGAAGAGCGTCTCGCCGGCCACGTCCGCCACCCTAGTGCCGCCTGTGGACAACCCACCCGGCCGCCCGCCCGCAGGCGGCACAGTGCACACAAACTCATCCCCGGCAGGTGGGTCGCACGCTCACGAAGATCATCGCGAGGCGCGTTTGTGTGTTGGGCCGGGAATCCTCAACACACAAACTCAGTCGAGAGCGGGGGCGTCGAGGTAGAGCGGGCTGCCGCCGCCGGCGAGCTCGGGGTGTTGCGGGCCGTAGGGCCGCTGCCGGTCGGTGATCGCGGCCGCACGGGGCGCACCCCACCGGGCGGCGTCCTGGACGCTGACCCGTCCGTTGCCGTCACTGTCGGCCAGTTTGTCGCGCAGCCCCTGCTGCCACAGCACGCCGGTCCACACCGACAGGTCCCAGTCGGGGTGCTCGTAGGACTTCTCGTCCGGGGCGCTGGAGGCGGTGAACAGCCGCTGGGCCGAGGCGAGCCCGTCGTTGAAGCCAGCCGCCTCGCAGCCGGCGATGGAGGTCCAGCTGCGGCCGCGAACCGCCTTCATGGCGGCGACGAACGAGGTGTCGGACACGAAGCCGTTGTCGACCGGCCAGAGGTATTCGTGCCCGCTCCGCTGCTTGACGTGACCGGAGTAGTGGAAGAGCGAGAACCTGTCGGGGCCGCTGCGGGCAGCGAGCCAGTCGAGGCCGTCGGTTAACGCCCGAGCCGTCGCCGCTCCGTCGGTCAGCACGCGGATGTGGTCAGAGCGCCAACCGCTGCGCAGCAGGACATCGCGCACCAAGGCCGCGTCCGCGGCTCCGGCGACGGTGTCATGCACCGGCGAGCGGTAGTCGGTGATCCCGACGATCAGCGCCCAGCGGTCCTGCGGCGGCGCGGTCCGGGCCACCGCTGCCGGCGGCTGTGGCGAGGGTGAAGCCGTGGGAAAGATCGGCTGCAACGTGGGCAGCGGACCGGCCGCGCGCGTTCCGACGCCGGCCGCCGGGTCTGCCTGCGACACGGCCACGCCGAGGACGCCGATCTGCCCGACGAGCGCTGCGACAAGGACCAGCCGAAGCCGACGGCCGCGAGCGCGACGGGGGTCGAGGGACGGCATGGGGGATGTCTTCGCCACGGACACGTCCAACTCCTACCCAACCCGGTGAGTGATTCGACCTGACCTCGGGCTAGCGTCCCCGGCGATGACGCTCACCGTGCTCTCCTCGGCTGCCGAGGTCCTCCTCGCCACGGGGCACGATCCGTTCGCCCGCCGCGCCCTGAATCGCCCGCTGGTCCGTGGCTGGATGCTCGGCCGATGCGTGGCCTGGAGCTCAGCTGGCGCGGATCCCACGAGCCGTTACCTCAGCGCGCTCGGCTCCCCGGAGGAGGTCGGCGCACTGCTGACCGAACTGCTGCCCGAGCTCCCGCCGGGACAGCGACTGACCGTCCCCCGCGGCACGCCAGCGCACCTGCCGGCGTGGGTGTCACTCACCGGGCACGAGTGGGACTTCCGCTGGCTCGATCGGCCGCCGCACGTCCAGCTCGGCGAGGATGCCTGCCATGAGATCGACGACGACGGCGAGCTCAATGCGCTGCTGGCGGCCGCCAACCCAGACGCGTCGGCGCAGCCCGGTGATCCGGACGTACGCCGCTGGCTGGGCCTGCGCGAGAGCGGCATGCTCGTTGCCTGCGCCGCCGACACCACCACGAGCACCGGCATCGGCCACCTGTCCTCGATTGCCGTGCATCCGGCAGCGCGCGGCCACGGCCTTGGCCGCGTGATCACGGCCGCCCTCACCCGGCGCCTGTTCGACGACGGCTGCGATCTGGTCACTCTCGGCATGTACGCCGACAACGTGCACGGGCGACGGACGTACGACGCCCTCGGGTTCAAAGACGACCACCCGTTCACCTCTGGCCCGCTCCAGGTCCGCGGCCGCTGGTAGGTCAGCTCGGCGGTGGCGCGTCCACCCCGGCCTCGCGGCGCTGCTCGGTGGTGATCGGCGTCGGCGCACCGGTCAGCGGGTCGTAACCGGCGCCGCTCTTCGGGAAAGCGATCACGTCCCGAATCGAGTCAGTCCCAGAAAGCAGAGCGCAAATGCGGTCCATGCCGACGGCGATCCCACCGTGCGGCGGCGCGCCATACGTGAACGCCTCGAGCAGGAACCCGAACTTCTCCTGCGCCTCTTCCTCGCCGATGCCCATGACCTCGAACACGCGCTTCTGCATATCCTCACGGTGGATCCGGATCGACCCTCCGCCGAGCTCGTTGCCGTTGCACACGATGTCGTAGGCGTACGCCAGCGCGCTGCCGGGGTCGGTGTCGAACGTGTCCGCGTACTCAGGCTTCGGACCCGTGAAGGCGTGGTGCACGGCCGTCCACGCGCCGGCGCCGACGGCCACGTCCCCGCTCGCAACCGCCTCCGAGCTTGGCTCGAACATCGGCGCGTCGACGACCCACGTGAACGCGAAGGCACTGTCGTCCAGCAGCCCACCACGCCGGCCTATCTCAAGGCGCGCGGCGCCGAGGAGCGCCCGACTCGACTTGGTGGCGCCGGCCGCGAAGAAGACACAGTCGCCCGGCTGCGCGCCGACCTGACCGGCCAGCCCGGCCAGCTCCGCCTCGGACAGGTTCTTGGCCACCGGGCCAGTGATGGTGCCGTCCTCTTGAAAGAGCACGTACGCCAGCCCACGCGCACCGCGTTGCTTGGCCCACTCCTGCCACGCGTCGAGCTGCTTGCGCGGCTGCGACGCGCCGCCGGGCATGACGACCGCGCCGACGTAGTCCGCCTGGAAGACGCGGAACGGCGTGTCCGAGAAGTAGTCCGTGCACTCGACCAGCGGGTTACCCATGCGCAGGTCCGGCTTGTCCGAGCCGTAGAGGCGCATCGCGTCCGCATAGGTCATTCGCGGGATGGGGCGTGCGATGTCGACCCCGACCAGCTTCCACATGGCTTCGAGGACATCCTCCATCAAGGCAATGACGTCGTCCTCGTCGACGAAGCTCATCTCGATGTCGAGCTGGGTGAACTCGGGCTGCCGGTCGGCGCGGAAGTCCTCGTCCCGGTAGCAACGGGCGATCTGGTAGTACCGCTCGAGCCCGCCGACCATGAGCAACTGCTTGAACAGCTGGGGCGACTGCGGCAGCGCGTACCAGCTACCCGGTTGCAGCCGGGCCGGCACCAAGAAGTCGCGCGCACCCTCAGGGGTGGAGCGGGTCAGCGTGGGCGTCTCGACCTCAAGGAAACCCTCGTTGTGCAGCACGTCGCGGGCGGCGCGGTTGACGTCGGAGCGCAGGCGCATCGCGGCGGCAGGGCCGGCGCGACGCAGGTCGAGGTAGCGGTGGCGCAGCCGCGCCTCCTCCCCCACCTCCACGTGCTCATCGATCGGGAACGGCAGCGGCGCACTCTCGCTGAGCACCTCGACGGTGGTCGCGACGAGCTCGACGTCACCGGTCGGCAAGGCGTCGTTGCGGTTGCCCTCCGGTCGCAGGGTGACCTCGCCCGTGATGGCGACGCAGAACTCGCTGCGCAGCTCAGAGGCAACAGCCTCATCGCGTACGACGACCTGCGCATAGCCACTGCGGTCGCGCAGATCCAGGAAGGCCACGCCACCGTGGTCGCGGCGGCGCGCGACCCAGCCAGCCAGCGTGACGGTCTGCCCGGCGTGCTCAGCACGCAGCAGGCCGGCCTCGATGGTGCGGATCACAGCAGGTTCTCCCTCAGGTGGTCGATCAGATCGTCGAGAGCCACAGCGGACTGCTCGGTCGTACGCAGGTCCTTGAGTTGGACCTGCCCGGTCTCCAGCTCGCGGTCCCCGAGGACCACGGCGAACCGGGCGCCGGAGCGATCCGCGCCCTTCATCGCGCCCTTGAGGGCGCGGTCGCCGTAAGCGATATCGGTGCGGATCCCGGCCGCGCGCAGCTGTCCGCCGAGCGCCACCAACGCATCCTTGGCAGCCGCGCCCAGGGGTACGAGGTAGACGTCGCATCGGCTCGTGTCGCCGGGGGTCAGCCCCTCGGCCAGGCAGGCGAGGTAGGTGCGGTCAGTGCCGAGCCCGAAGCCAATGCCCGACATCTCCGGACCGCCGAGCAAGGCCATCAAGCCGTCGTAGCGGCCGCCGCCGCCGATGCCGCTCTGCGCACCAAGCCCGTCGTGAACGAACTCAAAGGTGGTGCGCGTGTAGTAGTCCAAGCCGCGCACCATCCGCGGCGCCTCGGTCCACTCCACGCCGAGCGCCCGGAGGTGACGCCGCACCTCGTCGTAGTGCTCAGCGCAGGCGGCGCACAGGTGGTCAACCATCAGCGGCGCCTCGACAAGCTGCGCCTGGACCTCGGGCCGCTTGTCGTCGAGCACCCGCAGCGGATTGACCGACGCCCGCGCCTGGGTCGCCTCATCGAGGTCGAGGCCGGCCAAAAAGGCAACCAACCGTTCGCGATAGGCCGGGCGGCACGCAGCGTCGCCAAGGCTCGTTAGATCGAGCCGAAAACCGGTCAGCCCGAGCGACCGATAGCCGGCGTCGGCGAGCTGCACCACCTCGGCGTCCAGAGCCGGGTCGTCCAGGCCGATCGCTTCGATGCCCACCTGCTGCAGCTGGCGATAGCGGCCGTGCTGAGGCCGCTCGGCGCGAAAGAACGGTCCGGCGTACCACAGCTTGACGGGCAGTTGACCGCGCTCGAGGCCGTGCTCGATCACCGAACGCATGACTCCTGCAGTGCCCTCGGGGCGCAAGGTGATGGACCGATCACCGCGGTCGGTGAAGGTGTACATCTCCTTGCTGACGACGTCGGTGCTCTCGCCGACCCCGCGGACAAACAGCGCGGTGTCCTCAAAGACCGGCAGCTCGATGTAGCCATATCCTGCAGCGCGCGCCGGGGCGGCCAACGCGTCGCGGACAGCAAGGAACGCCGCGCTGTCGGGCGGGAGGTATTCGGGGACGCCCTTGGGCGCCTGGAAGGCCATTTACAGACCGCGGCTGGGCGGCTGGGCCGCCAGGTCCTGCAGGTAGGGGTTGACCGCCCGCTCGTTGCCAATGGTGGTGCTCGGGCCGTGGCCGCAATAGACGACGGTGTCGTCCGGGGCGGTGAGGACGACGCGAGCGAGTGACTGCTGCATCTGCTCCCACGAGCCACCGGGCAGGTCCGTACGGCCGATGGATCCAGAGAACAGCACGTCGCCGGAGAACATCACCGGCGGAGCCGGCTCTCCCTCGACCCCTGAGCCCGGCGTACGAAAGACCACCGAACCGGGGGTGTGACCCGGCGCGAAGTCGACCCCGAACCGGAGACCGGCGAGCTCGAGCGGCGTGGCCGGGTCAAGCAGCGCGATGTCGTCGGGTTCGGTCCACTCGAGCTTTCCACCGAACATCGTGCGGCTCTCGGGTGAGAGGCCCTTCATGGGGTCGGCCAGTAGCTCGCGGTCGCCGGGGTGGATCCAGGCCGGGATGCCGCGAGCGCCGCAGACCGGCGTCACGGAAAAGGTGTGGTCCAGGTGGCCGTGGGTCAGCAGGACCGCGACCGGCTGCAGCTTGTGCTCGCGCAGCAGGGCGTCG
>JBKJLP010000032.1:0-9063 GCA_046596735.1 Mycobacteriales bacterium
GGCGCCACGATGCGGGTGATGGAAGCGGGCAAGGGCGACCCGTTCCTGTTCTTGCACGGCTGGGGGCTCAGCCCGCGCAGCTACCGCGAGGGCGTCACTCGGCTGACTGCTGCCGGCGTACGCGTCATCGCGCCGGCCCTGCCCGGCTTCGGCGGCAGCGACGGACCGCCGTTGCGGTCGATCGACCTACCGGCCTATGCCCACCGCATCGGCCGGCTGTTGGACGTGATGGGGATCGAGCAGCCGGTGTTCGTCGCGGGCCACTCCTTCGGCGGCGGCGTCGCGCTGCAGTTGGCGACTGACCGACCCGACCGGGTCCGGTCGCTGACCCTGGTGAACACCGTCGGCGGCGCACCCGATCGGCGGCGCGGGTTCATTGACCGGTCGTGGCTGGGCTGGGGCCTCGGCACCGTCGGCGAGCTCG
Organism: Mycobacteriales bacterium; assembly: GCA_046596735.1. GTDB lineage: Bacteria > Actinomycetota > Actinomycetes > Mycobacteriales > SCTD01 > RYN-124. The sequence goes on from JBKJLP010000032.1 coordinate 425, forward strand.
ACGCGCGAGGGCTGCTGCGGTCGGTGCCCAAGATGACCCGCGACTTTCTGCCCAATGCGCTGCGCCGACCGCTCACTGTTGCGCTCACCGCGCGGGTCGCCCTGACGGCATCCCTCGCCGACCAGGCCCACGCCCTTGTGGACCGGGGCCTCCCGGTCCTGTTCATTTGGGCTGACAGCGACCGCGTCGTCGCACCAGGCGCACTGGGGCAGGTCGTGACCGACCTGCCGGCCGAGATCGTCGAGGGCCATCATGGTTGGCTACTCACCGACCCAGAGGCGTTCTCCTCCTTGCTGCGCAATGCCCTTGTGGTCCACGCGATGCTCGAACGCAAGCAGCGCGGCCAGTCGATGGTTCTGCCGCGCGGGACGTCGCTCGCCGACCTCATCCCGTTCGAGCGCCGTCGCTCCTCGCGCTCCGGACTGCATGACGCAGGGCGTCCGTGACACGACCGCCATGGCCCGGCCGGCCGCATCCACTAGGCGCCACCTGGGATGGAGAGGGCACCAACTTCGCGCTGTTCTCGTCGTCGGCGGAGGCCGTCGACCTGTGCCTGCTCGACGACACCGGGGCGGAAACCCGCATCCCGCTGGAGGAGTCCACGTTCCACATCTGGCACGGCTACCTGCCGCAAGTGGGCCCTGGCCAGCGCTACGGCTACCGCGTCGACGGCCCGTTCGACCCAGCCCGCGGACTGCGCTTCAACCCCAGCAAGCTCCTGCTCGACCCCTATGCCAGAGCGATCGACGGTGACCTCCAGCTCGACGAAGCAGTCTTTGGCTCCGCGCCGGGCAAGGACCGCGCGCAGACCCACCGCGACAGCGCGCCGTACGTCCCCACGTCGGTCGTCGTGCACGACGTCTTCCCGTGGGGCGAAGACCATCACCGTCCCCACCACGCCTGGTCCGACACCGTCATCTACGAGTTGCACGTCAAGGGCTTCACGGCTCTGCACCCCGACATCCCCGAGTCGATGCGCGGAACGTACGCCGGGCTGGCGCACCCGGCGGCGATCGAGCATGTGCAAGGCCTGGGAGTAACGGCCGTCGAGTTGATGCCGGTGCACGCCTTCGTCTCCGAGCCGCATCTGCTGCGTCGCGGCCTGACTAACTACTGGGGCTACAACTCGGTCGGCTACTTTGCACCGCATGCCGCCTACAGCGCGAGCGGCTCTCGTGGCGAGCAGGTACGCGAGTTCAAGGCCATGGTCCGCGCCATGCACGCGGCCGGCATCGAGGTCCTGCTCGACGTCGTCTATAACCACACCGGAGAGGGCGACGAGACGGGTCCGACCCTGTGCTTTCGCGGGATCGACAACCCCTCCTACTACCGGCTCGAGGAGTCCGACCCCTCGCGCTACCGCGACTACACCGGTTGCGGCAACACCCTCGACGTCCGCTCCCCGCACGTCCTGCAGATGATCATGGACTCGCTGCGCTATTGGGTGACCGAGATGCACGTGGACGGCTTTCGGTTCGACCTTGCGTCAGCCCTGGCCCGCTCCTTCCACGACGTCGACAAACTGTCGGCCTTTTTCGACGTGATCCAGCAGGATCCGGTCATCAGCCAGGTCAAGCTCATCGCCGAACCGTGGGATATCGGGGAGGGCGGTTACCAAGTCGGCGAGTTCCCGCCGCTGTGGACCGAATGGAACGGCAAGTACCGCGACACCGTGCGTGACGTCTGGCGCGGCGCCGACGGCGGCGTGCGCGAACTGGCCTACCGACTGTCCGGATCGAGCGATCTCTACCAGGACGACGGGCGCCGGCCGTACGCCTCGATCAACTTCGTCACGGCCCACGACGGCTTCCCCTTGCGCGACGTGACGACGTACGAGGCCAAGCACAACGAGGCCAACGGCGAAGGTAACCGCGACGGCGATGACCACAGCCGCTCGTGGAACTGCGGGGTCGAGGGCGAGACCGACGACCCGGGCATCAATGCCTTGCGGCGTCGGCAGGCGCGCAACCTGATGGCGACCCTGCTGCTGTCGACCGGCGTGCCGATGATCACCATGGGCGACGAGGTCCGGCGTACGCAGGGCGGCAACAACAACGCCTATTGCCAGGACAACCCGCTGTCGTGGCTGTCGTGGGAGCACGACGCGGACGCCCGAGCGCTGCAGTCGCTGGTGAGCCGGCTGGTCCGCCTGCGCCGCCAGCACCCGGTGTTCCGGCAGAAGGCGTTTTTTCAGGGGCACGCCCTCGGTGAGGACGGCGTGAAGGATCTGGCCTGGTTTGACGCCGAAGGACGCGAGCTCACCGACGAGGACTGGTTTGCGCCAGCGGTGCCCACGCTGGCGATGTACGTCAACGGGCGCGGAATCCGCACCCGTGGACCACGCGGCGAGAAGGTCGAGGACGACTCGTTCCTGGTGGTCCTGCACCCCGGCCCGAACGAGGGGCAACTCCTGCTACCGAAGCCCCCGTGGGCGACGTCCTATGCCGTCCTCCTGGACACCGCGAGGGAAGACGGGGTCCGCGAGGCGGTGTACGAGCCTGGCGATCAACTCGCTCTCGTGGCCCGATCCGTCGTCCTGCTGCGCGCCGAGCGCTGACCTTCGCAAACCGGACATGTGCACCACCCGTTACGCCACAGATAACGTTTAGATAACGGTCTCGCTTCTTCGTGTCGAGCGAGATTCAGCCCCCGTCCGGTGGGAGCAGATTCGGTGTTGTCGACCGACGCGATCCCTGTCGTCGGTCGTGACCCCTGAACGGGGGACGGCTCATCGCTTGCCGTCCACCCGAAGCGACTCATATCGGTTTTAGACCGTGCATACCGGACGCCGAAAGCAGGCGGGTCACCCCCGAACTCGGGGTGCACCCCCTACCGGAGGTCCCCATGACCCAGAATGCCTCGCCCACCGAGAATCCCTTATTCCGCAGCCGTTCGCAGGTGACTGACAGCCGCGGTGGCACCCGTCGCATCGTCGTCGGCCTCGCCTTCTGCACCGCTCTTTTTGTTGCCCTGCCGCCGTCGTCAGCCGTGACCGGACCGCGGATCATCTCGTCGGCGAGCGACGCCATCTCGGTGGCACCGGACATCTCCAAGACAGTCGTCGCGCCCGCCGTCTCGGCTGTGGGTCGCCCCGTCTCGGCTGCCCAACCAGGGGCCGTTGAGCTCGCCCAGCTCCCTGCGGCTGTGGCTGTGGCTGTGGCTGTGGCGTGCAACGTGGTGTCCGGTCTCCGCCTGTGCAGTCATGGTGATGACGCGCAGTTGCGCACGGCAACGGCGGCCGGTGAAGGCAGCGGCAGCCAAGCCAGCACGAGCTCGACCCGGATCGGCTGCTACGGCGACGGGCGCAGCGGCGCTCGCGTGCAGACCATCTACGCACGACCCCTCGGCGCTACTGATCGACTGTCAGAGATGCTGGCGTCGTTTCGCGGGTGGGCGGGGGCGGTCGAAAGGGCTGTGGATGACAGTGCCCACCAGACCGGAGGCGCGCGGCACGTCCGGTTCATAACGCGCGCCAGTGGAACCAGTTGCGTCCTCGACGTCCTGCCCGTAACGCTGCCGGCGAATGCCTTCTCCTCCTTCGCGGCAACGGTCAGCGCCCTGCAACAGAAGGGCCTGAACGCTGGCAACGTGAAGTACCTCGTGTGGAGTGACGCGACCGGCTACTGCGGTATGGCGTCGGCGTACGAGGACAGCGCGGCGGGCGCGGGCAACGACAACAACGGAGAGTTCCCGGCCTACGCACGCGTCGACCGAAAGTGCTGGGGCTACGCCGAAACGCATGAGCTCGTCCACATGCTGGGCGGCGTGCAGAAGGACGCGCCCAACGCGACCGCGGGCTACCACTGCCGCGACGGCAGCGACGTCATGTGTTACGCCGATGGCACCGCTGGATCGCGGCAGGTCGCGGTCTGCGGGTCAGCGCAGGAGAGGCTGCTGGACTGCCGCCACGACGACTACTTCTCGACCTCTCCTCCGACCGGGTCATGGCTGTCCAAGCACTGGAATCTCGCGAACAGTTCTTTCGTCTCGCCGGGGTGGACTGACCCGGTCCCCGCCGCGGCATCCAACACTGCGCCAGCCGACTCGTCTGACAACACGGCACCGAGTCAGCCGTCGGCCGCGCCCTCGCCGGCCCCTTCGCCGGCCCCCTCGCCGGCCCCCTCGCCGTCTCCGACGCCGCTGATCCCGGGCCTGACCCCGCTGCTCCCCCGCCTGCCATGAGTCATCTCCTGCTGATCCTCCCCGGACGGGGGGACGCGCCGCAGGTCCTGCTCGCCGACGAGGAGGACGTTGTGGGCGAGGACCGCGTCTTCCGGCGGGGCGAGCAGATCGTGCTGCGGCTCCGTCAGGGTGACCCGCTCGTGGTACGCGACGTCCGCCATGTGCACCAGTAGGACAATGTGTCCTCAAAGGGGACAAGAGCGGTTACGGAGAGTTACTCTCCCATCGGCGCCGGGTGCAGCACACCGCCTGACGCACCCGGGAGGAGGCGCCGCGATGCAGCCAGAGTCCGTTTCCCTACAACGCCGCGCCGCGGCCGAGTCGCTGTCCGACGCTCCCGACCTCCTGCGTACCGCCAGCGAGACGGAGTTGGCGAGGGCCCTCATCACCGACGATGAGGCGCGCGCCGCACTTGCCGCCGAGACGCTCTGGCGCAGCACCGGCTCGCTCGCGTTGGTCTACCGGGTCATCTCTGAGCAGCTCGCGGCCACGGGTAGTGGTTGGGCGAATGGCTACACCAGTCTCGCCGTCGCCCAGCGGATGACGGTCGCCGCGGCGCGCCTTGTCGCCCGACTGCGACCGTTGCCGCCGCCCAGCAACCGCGGCACGGTGGTGCTCGCGTGTCCGCCGCAGGATGCCCACACGCTAGGGCTGGACGCTGTGGCCCATCTCGTCGAGGCGCAGGGATACGTCGCGGTGTTGGGCGGGAGCCTGCCTTGGGCCGATCTGGCCGAGCTCGCCGCCGAAGAGGATGGCCTCGTTGCGTTGGGGTTGAGCCTGCACACCACCGTCGACGTCAGGTCGATTCGTCGCGGCCTCGCGGTTCTGCGCGACGCCTGCGGACACGTCCCGGTGCTCGTGGGCGGCCCTCGCGTCGACGACGACCCGTTCATGGTGAAGCGGCTCGGAGCCGACGCCGCCCCGGCGGCCGACGGGAACGGCCTCGGCGGCCTGGCCGGCTGGACCAGCCGACTCAGCGAGCGCGAGCGTCAAGTGCTGGAGTGCGTCGCCACCGGCATGACCAACCACGAGGCCGGGGAATCCCTCGGCCTCGGCACCGAAACGATCAAGTCTCACCTCGACCACATCTTTGCCAAGACCGGCACGACCCATCGCGCCGCCGCCGTCGCCACCGCGTTGCGCAACGGGTGGTTCAGCTAGGCCGTCACCAGCAGGCCGAGGTCGGTGTCACCGGGCAGCCGGTCGGAGTGAGGGAGCACCCGGACCGTGTAGCCAAAGGAGCCGGCCCGCTCGAGCGGCACGTCACCCTCGAACCGCTGCAGCCCGTCATCGCCGACCTCCGCCGCGCGCAAGGTGACGTAGCGGGGCGCACGGAGTTCATCGCTCTCATCGACTCGGCCGAACGCGGCCTGCACCGTCACGTCTGCGGGACACAAGCCACCGAGGTCGATCAGCGCACGGATCTCCATGGCGGACCCGACCTGCGGGGTGTCCCCCACGCCGCCGGCCTCGACATGGACAACGCGTACGCCGCTCCATCGCGCTTGTACCTCGGCCCGCCACTGCGCGACGTCCTTGGCCGCGGCAAACGAGGAAGCCGCCAGGTCCCGGGATGCCGAAGCCGCCGGCGCGTAGAGGTGATGCACGTAGTCGCGCACCATCCGGCTGGCCAGCACCTTCGGGCCGAGCGACTCCAGGGTGTGCCGGACCATCGACACCCAGCGCTGCGGGATGCCACTGTCGTCGATGTCGTAATAGCGGGTTCGTACCTGCTTCTCGACCAACTCATAAAACGCGGTGGCTTCGAGGTCATCGCGCCGATCGGGGTCCGTCACGCCGTCGGCGGTAGGGATCGCCCAGCCGTTCTCGCCGTCGTACATCTCGTCCCACCAGCCATCGCGAATCGACAGGTTGAGACCGCCGTTGAGTGCGCTCTTCATGCCGGACGTCCCGCACGCCTCCAGCGGTCGCAGCGGGTTGTTGAGCCAGACGTCGCAACCGCCGTAGAGATAGCGCGCCATACCGATGTCGTAGTCGGGAAGGAAGGCGATCCGGTGACGCACATCGGCCTCGTCGCTGAAGCGGACGATCTGCTGGACCAGCTCCTTGCCGCCATCGTCGGCAGGGTGCGACTTGCCAGCGATGACCAACTGGATCGGCCGATCAGGGTCGAGCAGGAGTGACCGCAGCCGATCCGGGTCGCGCAGCATCAGAGTCAGCCGCTTGTACGACGGTACCCGGCGGGCGAAGCCGATCGTCAGAACATCCGGGTCGAACGCGGTCTCGGTCCAGTCGAGCTCAGCCGGGCTGGCTCCTCGTTGGAGCCACGACTCGCGCAACCGACGCCGGATCTCGATGACGAGCCGCTCGCGCAAGACCTTGCGGACCTGCCAGATGGCGTCACCGGGGACATTGGCTATCTGTTCCCAGCCCTGGGCCTCCGTCGTGATCGACGTGCCGATCTCGCGTTCGGCCAGTTCGAACACTTCACGGCTGACCCAGGTGGGTGCGTGTACGCCATTCGTCACCGACGTGATCGGCACCTCGTCGGCGTCAAAGCCCTGCCACAGTCCGCTGAACATCTGCCGGCTGACCATCCCGTGCAACTTGGCGACCCCGTTGCGCCGCTGAGCCATCCGCAGGCCCATGTGCGCCATGTTGAACACGGCCGGGTCCTCTTCGGCCCCAAGCTCAAGAATGCGGTCGACAGGAACGCCGGAGACGGCGTTGTCGCCGCCGAAGTACGTCGAGATCAGCTCGCGCGGGAACCGGTCGATGCCAGCCGGGACCGGCGTGTGGGTGGTGAACACCGTCCCGGCACGCACGGCTTCCCGGGCTTCGTCGTAGGACAGCCCAAGTTCGGTGAGCTCGCGGATGCGCTCGAGACCGAGGAAGCCAGCGTGTCCCTCGTTCGTGTGGAACACCTCGGGAGCCGGGTCGCCGGTCAGCCCGGTGTAGGCGCGGATCGCCCGTACGCCGCCGATGCCGAGCAGCATCTCCTGGTGCAACCGGTGGTCGGTCCCGCCGCCGTAAAGCCGGTCGGTGACCTCGCGCTCGGCCGGGGCGTTCTCCTCCACATCGCTGTCGAGCAGCAGCAAGGGCACGCGGCCCACCTGCGCCTTCCAGATCTGCGCCCACAGGGTGCGTCCCTCAGGGAACCCGACACCGACTTTGACCGGCGCTCCAGAGGTATCGGTCAGCAGGGTCAGCGGCAGACCATGCGGGTCCAGCGGTGGGTAGCGCTCCTGCTGCCAGCCCTCAGCGTTGAGCGACTGCTTGAAGTAGCCCGAGCGGTAAAGCAGCCCAACCCCCAAGATCGGGACGCCGAGATCAGAGGCCGCCTTGAGATGGTCACCGGCCAGGATGCCGAGCCCACCGGAGTACTGCGGCAGCACCTCGGTGATCCCGAACTCCGGCGAAAAGTACGCAATCGAGGTCGGCGCCTTGTCCAGGGTCTGGTACCAGTGCGGCGCGGTGAGGTAGCTCCTGAGGTCCTCGTGGGCGGCGCTCAACCGTTCCAGAAACTCCTGGTCCTGCGCCAACGCGGCCAGCCGCTCCGGACTCACCTCACCCAGCAGGCGCACCGGGTCCTGCCCGACCGCCTGCCACACGTCGGGGTCCACCGACGCGAACAGATCGAGCGACGCGGGGTGCCAGGACCAGCGCAGGTTCATCACCAACTCACCCAGCGGGGCGAGCGGCGCAGGCAGGGCGAGACGGACGGTGAATCGGCGAAGGGCTCTCACCCTTGGGCACCCTAGCGGGGGCGAGACGCGTTCGGGGCAGCCGGACCTGGGTACGGTCGTTGCAATGGTTGGTCGTATAGCAGTCGTCGATGTCCGCCCGGTGGTCTCTTGCGGGACCTATCCCTCGCGCGCCGTGGCGGGCGAGTCCGTCAGCGTGCGCGCCACCGTGTTTCGGGAGGGGCACGACGCCGTTGCCTGCAACGTCTCCGTGACCCGACCCGATGGGAAGGCCAGCCCCTTCCTGCGCCTAGACCCGGTAGGGCCTGACCAGCCGGACGTGTGGCAGGCCGCGTTCACCGTCGACGCCGAAGGCGAGTGGGCGTTCACGGTCGAGGGCTGGAGCGACCCGCTGGGCACCTGGTGGCATGACGCGCCGCTCAAGGTGGACGCGGGGGGCGACGTCGACCTGATGCTCGAGCAGGGCGCGAGGCTGTACGAACGGGCCGTTGCAGCCCTGCCGATCAGCGTGCCCAAAAAGCTGCGGACCTCTCTGGCAGTTCTGGCCGAGACTCTCCGTGACGCGACCAGGACGCCAGCCGACCGAATGAAGGCCGCGCTGGCGGACCCGGTGGTCGAGGTGCTGAGGCTGCACCCGGTCCGCGAGTTCGTCACGCCCTCCGCCACCCACCGGATCTGGGTGGACCGGCAGCGGGCCCTCTACGGCGCCTGGTACGAGCTCTTCCCCCGATCCGAGGGCGCGCACGTCCCCGCGGACGGCGGGCCCATGCGCAGCGGCACCTTCAAGACCGC
>JBKJLP010000052.1:0-4597 GCA_046596735.1 Mycobacteriales bacterium
CCTCCCAGGTCGCAACGGCCTACCGCACGACGGAGCTGGAGATGGCCCGGCACGACGACCGTCGCCGCGACGCCCTGGTCGATGCGCTGCTCGAGGGCCGCGGTACGGAGTGGTCGGTGGCGGCTGATGCGGCCATCGCGCTGGGACTGCCCGAGCACGGGCGCCTGTGCGTGATCGTCGTGGCCGGTACCGACCACGCCCGGCTCGCCTCCGATGCCCTCGCCGTGCGCGGAATGCCGAGTGCTTGGCGGACCAAGGCCGACCGCGAGGTGGGGATCGTCGACCTCGGTCAGACACCGACCGCCGAGGTCGTCGCGCTCCTCACCCGGCTGGGCGTGACGAGTGCCGGCGTGTCCCCTGAGGTCGACGAGCTGGCGCAGGTCGACGTTGCAGCGCGCCAGGCGGCCATCGCGATGCGTTCGCAAGCCCTCGGCGTCGTACGCCTCGACGACGTACTGCCGGGCGCCATGCTGGCCACCGCCCCGGACCTCGCTGCTCGGCTCATCGAACGCACGCTGTCCCAGGTGCTCGCCCTGCCCCGCCACGAGACGAGCCTGCTGCTCGAGACCCTCCAGGCATGGCTGGACTGCAATGGGTCCGCGGGGCAGACCGCCGCCCGGCTTTACTGTCATCGCAACACCGTGCTGAACCGGCTGCGGCGGATCGAGAGCCTCACCGGCCGGTCACTGGAAGACTTCGACAGCCTGGTCGAGTGGCGGCTGGCCCTCTGGGCGAGGAACCTGGGGCCCGATGCCTCCCTCACCTAGCCGCCTGCTCGCGGGCCTTCTCTCCGTCCTCCTCGTGTCGGCCTGCGCGAGTTCGGTCCGGCCGTCGTCCGCAGACCGGCCCACCCCGCCCGCGACGGCCTCCGAGGCGGCGATCGACCCGGCGCGGGTCGAGGTGCTGACGACCGGGCTGACTGCCCCCTGGGGGGTGGCGTTCCTGCCGGACGGCGATGCGCTGGTGACCGAGCGGGACAGCAAACGCGTGTTGCGTGTGCCGGCCGCCGGCGGCCCCGCCGTCGAGGTGCGGCGCATCACCGAGGCAGCTCCCCGGGGCGAGGGAGGCCTGCTCGGCATCGCGATCAGCCCGGCGTACGCGACCGATGGGTTCGTCTACGTCTACGTCACGACGGCGCAGGACAACCGCGTCGTGCGCTTCACCCTCGACGGCCCGACCGAGCCCATGCTGACCGGCATCCCTCGAGGGGCCATCCACAACGGCGGGCGCATCGCCTTCGGCCCGGACGGGCTGCTCTACCTCGGGACCGGCGACACGGGCAACAAGGCGCTGGCTCAGAACGACGACTCACTCGGCGGCAAGATCCTGCGCCTCGCGCCCGGCGGCGAGGTGGAGGTCTTCTCGAAGGGCCACCGCAACGTCCAGGGGTTGGCCTTCGACAACCGAGGGCGGCTCTGGGCGACGGAGTTCGGACAGAACACCTACGACGAGGTCAACGTCGTCTCGGCTGGCGACAACGGCGGTTGGCCCATCGTCGAAGGCAAAGGGACGGGCGGCGGTCGGTTCGCCGAGCCCTTCCTCACCTGGCGGCCCGCAGAAGCCTCCCCCAGCGGCGTGGCGATCGTCGGCGACGACCTGTGGGTGGCCGCGCTGCGCGGCAAGCGGTTGTGGCGCGTTCCGTTGAGCGGCGCGGCGCCGCAGGCACTCCTGGTCGGGGAGTACGGGCGACTCCGCGCAGCCGTCAAGGCTCCGGACGGGGCGCTCTGGCTCCTCACCTCCAACCGCGACGGCCGTGGCAGGCCCGTACCCAGCGACGACCGGATCCTGCGACTCCCCCCTCGCAACACCCCTCCGGCCGCTCCGTCAGCCACACTGTCTCCGTGAGATCCACCCAGGAGGCAGCGCACCGGTGAGCGCGCCCACCCGCTCGGTCAGCGCTGCCCTGACCTCTGAGGCTGATCGCCGCAGCGCCTTGGCGCGTGCGACAGCAACCGCCACCGAGGCGGCCCGGCCTACGCCGAGCCACCCGGTCCGCTGGTTCCTGCGCACTGTTGCCGATGTGATCCGCAAATCCGATCGTGACCGTGTGCTCGGCCTGTCCGCCGAGAACGCCTTTATGGCCGTGCTGACAGTCTTCCCGACCCTGCTCGTGGTCGCCGCGATCCTGGGGCAGTTAGGCGCCCTCATCGGCGAGGGCAACGCGTTGCGCGTGGAGAACGCCGTGCTCGACTTCCTCGGCCGGCTGCTCACCGATCAGGCCGACGGCGCCATCTCCACCGCTCGCGACCTCTTCCAGACCGGCAGCAACGTCCTCACCCTCGCGTCGCTACTTGCCCTGGTGTCCATCGCGATGGCCTTCGCCGGCGTCATCAACACCGTCACCGTGGCGTATGACGTCCACGACCAGCGCGGCTGGTGGAAGCGGCGCGCACTCGGACTCCTGGTCGGTCTGGGTAGCGTCCTGACCGGCGCCATCGTGGTGACGCTGATCGTCGTCGGGCCGCTGTTCGGCCGAGGGGTCGACATCGTCACCAGCATCGGCCTCGGTCAGGAGTACACGTTCGTCTGGTCCTACCTGCGCTGGCCCGTGGCCTTCACCTCACTCGTCCTGTGGGCGACCACGATGTTCCACATCTGCCCGGACCGGCAGGGACGGTGGCGGCAGGGTTGGCCGGGCGGGCTACTCACCGCCCTGTTCTGGCTCGCTGCGTCGATCGGCTTCAACGTCTACCTGGAGCTCGTCGTCCGAGCCTCACCGGTGCTCGGAGCCCTCGGTGGTGGGTTGATCCTGATGACCTGGTTCTACTTGCTGTGCCTGGGGTTGTTGGCCGGTGCTGAGCTCAACGCGGTGCTGCTCGCCCGGCATACCCATCGCGAGAAAGAGCCCGACGAACTCCTCGGCACCGCCTAACCTCGCCCCTCTCGACCGCCACCGCGATCACCGCCGAGGCGCACGTACGGGACGGGTCCCCAGCCGGCAGTGATCGATTCCCTGGCGATGAGCAGGCCACCGACAGCCCAGCGCCCAGCCAGTCGCGGACTGCTGGAGTTCCTTTGCGGCTGACGGCGCTCCGTCGCCGGAAGCTCATCGGGCGTGAGCGTGGGATCTGCGCCCACACCGGTGGCCGGCGACGTAAGCGCTAGTCAGTGACGCCGAGGCGCTCGAGCAGAAGTTTGCGGACGATGCTGGCGTCGGCCTGACCGCGGGTCGACTTCATGACGGCGCCGACGAGCGCACCCACGGCGGCGACCTTGCCACCGCGAATCTTCTCGGCAGTGTCGGGCTGCCCGGCAATCGCCTCGTCGACGGCTGCGCCGAGCGCGCCCTCGTCAGACACGACGGCCAGCCCGCGAGCGGCAACGACCTCGGTCGGATCGCCCTCCCCGGCGAGCACGCCGTCGACGACCTGCTTGGCGAGCCCAGCGGTGAGCGATCCTCCGGCGACCAACGCGATGACCTCGGCCACCTGCGCCGGAGTGATCGCCAGGTCGGAGGCGTCGATGCCCGCGGTGTTGGCGCTCTGCGCCAGGTGACCGAGCCACCAGTTGCGGGCCTCAGCCGCGGGCGCGCCAGCCTCGACGGTGGCGAGCACAGCGTCGAGCACGCCGGCGTTGGTCATGGCGTCGGAATCCTGCGGCGACAGCCCGAGCTGCTCCACCAGCTGACGCCTACGGATCGACGGTGCCGGCGGCAGCGCTGCCTTCAGCTCGGCGACCCACGTCGGGTCCGGCGCGATCGGGACGAGGTCGGGCTCGGGGAAGTAGCGGTAGTCCGTGGCCTCTTCCTTGGAGCGGCCAGACGTCGACATACCGGTGTCCTCGTGGAAGTGGCGCGTTTCCTGGACGATCCGCTCGCCGGCCCGCAGCCGCGCAGCCTGCCGCTCGACCTCAGAGCGCACTGAACGCTCCACCGAACGCAGCGAGTTGACGTTCTTCGTTTCGGAGCGAGTACCCCAGTCGTCGCCCGGCTTGTTAAGCGACACGTTGACGTCGCACCGCAGCGAACCCTGCTCCATGCGTACGTCGCTGACCCCCAGCCCGCGCAAGACATCGCGCAATTCGGTGACGTAGGCCTTGGCGACCTCGGCCGGCCGGTGACCGGTGCCGGTGACCGGCTTGGTCACGATCTCCACGAGCGGAATGCCAGCCCGGTTGTAGTCGACCAACGAGTGCGTCGCGCCGTGGATGCGACCGGTCGCGCCACCGACGTGCAGCGACTTGCCCGTGTCTTCCTCCAGGTGAACCCGCTCGATCGGGATCCTTACGGTGTCGCCGTCGACCTCGACGTCGAGGTAGCCGTCGGTGCACAGCGGCTCGTCGTACTGACTGGTCTGGAAGTTCTTGGGCATGTCGGGGTAGAAGTAGTTCTTGCGGGCGAAGCGGCACCAGGTGGCGATGTCGCAGTGCAGGGCGAGGCCGATGCGGATCGTCGACTCGATCGCGGTTTCGTTGACGACCGGCAGCGCGCCGGGCAGGCCGAGGCAGACCGGGCAGGTCTGGGTGTTGGGCTCCGCGCCGAAGGTCGTGTCGCAGCCCAACACCCACACCTGCCCGGTCTGCCTCGGGTTGCCCGGCGCGCTGCCCGTGGTCAACGCGATCGCGATCGAGTCGACGATCCGCATCCGCTTAGCGCTGC
>JBKJLP010000122.1:0-4204 GCA_046596735.1 Mycobacteriales bacterium
GTCCGCTCCCAGGTTTCTGATCAAGCCCGGCGCCGTTTGCGCCGAAGCAACACCCGTGACCACCTCCATCGAGCCCTTCCTGCGCGCGCTGGTCGACTGCGGCGGCTCCGACCTGCACTGCAAGGTCGGCTCTCCTCCGCGCGTCCGCATCGACGGGCGCCTGCGCAAGCTCCAGACGCGCGACCTCAGCGCTGCGGACACCACCCAGATGGTCTCCGAGGTGCTTCGTGAGGACCTGGTCGAGGAATTCCACAAGACCAACGAAGCCGACTTCGCCTACTCCCTCTCGGGGGTCGGTCGCTTCCGCGTCAACGCCTTCCGCTCGCGCGGCTCGTGTGGCCTGGTCTTTCGCCGGGTCAGCGTCGGTGCCATCCCGCTGTCGGATCTCGGGTTGCCTGCCGTGCTGCAGTCGCTGGCCATGGAGCCCCGCGGTCTGGTCCTGGTCACCGGCCCCACCGGGTCCGGCAAGACGACGACGCTCGCCGGAATGATCGATCACATCAACAGCAACAAAGAGGTCCACGTCGTCACGATCGAGGACCCCATCGAAGTGCTGCACTTCGACAAGATGGGGATGGTCAACCAGCGCGAAGTTCGCGTCGACACCGAGGACTTCGTTACCGCGATGCGTGCCGCGATGCGCCAAGACCCCGACGTGATCCTGGTCGGCGAGATGCGTGACCACGAGACGGTCAAGGCTGGCCTGGCCGCCGCTGAGACCGGCCACTTCGTCATGTCGACCCTGCATACGACTGACGCCGCGGAGACCATCACCCGGGTCATCGACTTCTTCCCGCCGCACGAGCAGAAGCAGGTGCGCCTGGCCCTGGCCGGTTCGCTCCGCGGGATCATCTGCCAGCGGCTCGTGCCGCGCGCTGACGGCGAGGGCCGCTGCGTGGTCATGGAGATCGCGATCAACACCGGCCGCGTCGCCGACGCGATCATCGACCCGGACAAGACCTCGACGATCTCCCAGCTCATCGCTGAGGGCGGCTACTACGGCATGCAGACGTTCGACCAGCACCTCGTCGCGCTCATTCGCGACGGCCTCATCACGATGGAAGCCGCGATGGCTGCGAGCACCAGCCCGCACGACCTCACCGTGGAACTGCGCCGCCTCGGTTTGGTCGCCTAGCCCTCGTCGAGCGCCAGGACGTAGGTCAGCAGCGGCACATCCGGTGCTGGGTACCAGTCCCGCTCTGGCGTACGCGTGAAGCCCAGCCGTTCGTAAATGCGGTGCGCTACGGCCATCGTGGGCTCGGTCGACAACCGCAGGCGTACACAGCCAGCCGCCTTGGCGCGTTCGAGGCACGCCAGGACGAGCGACGTGCCGACGCCCTGCCCGCGGGCGTTCGGATCCACCGCCAGCATGCGGATTTCTGCCTCGTCGGGCTCCGCCCGCTCGGCCCAGGGACCGCTGACAGCGATGGCTACCGCCCCCAGGATCCGGTCCTCGTCGACGGCCACCAGCACCACGGCGTCGCGATCGCGCCCAGCGACGTCGCGCAGCACCGGCTCGTAGTCGTCTGAGCCGTAGCCCTCGCCGCGGTAGACCTGCGCGGTGAGGTCGGCCACGACCGCGTACTCACCCGGTCGCACCCGGCGGATCGTCACGGTCATCGGATTTTTCTACCGCACGCTGGCTCACGGCCGCACGGCGCCGAACAGGACGAGCAGACCGCCGGCCCCAGCCAGCCCCAGCGTCAGGTGGCGGGCGTGCGTCTCACTGGCGCGCTGCGCGAGGAGGCCGCCGGCCCACAGCCCGACGAGCAGCGCGGCGAAGCAGGTCACCAGCAGCCCCCATCCCTCGTGGGGTAACCCCAACGCGACCAGTCCCACGGCGTTGAGCCCGAGGAAGTAGACCTGCGCCGTCGAACGCATGGCGGCGGCCGGCCAGCGGGCGTTGGCGGCGTACAGCGCGATCGCCGGTCCGCCGATCCCCGCCGCGGCGTTCATGGCGCCGCTGAGCAGACCAGCGCCTACCGCACCAGCGCGACCGGTGGCGGCCGGCCAGCGCAGCCCGGCGGCCAGGGCCAGTGCGCCCACGAGCGCCGATCCGCCGGCGACCGCCGCTGCCACCCGCTCCGGTGCCTGGCGCAGGGCGGCAGCAGCAACCGGCAGGCTCAGCGCCGCGGGTATCAGCAGCAGCCCGGCCGTGCGTAGGTCGGCATCGCGCCGGGTCCTGCTCAGTACGACGAGGTTGACCAGCAGGGACAACAGGATGGCCAGTCGTACGCCCTCGCGGGGGCCGAGCAGGGCGACCAGTAGCGGCCCGCAGGCCAGCACGAAGCCGATGCCGCTGATCGCCTGCGCGATGGCGCCGACGGCCACGGCGCCGGCGACGAGGACAAGGGTCAGCACAGGGACGTACGCAGTGCCTCGACCGGCTCGCGCACGGGGCAGTCGAGCAGGTGGTCGTTGACCAGTCCGCACGCCTGCATCAGCGAGTAGACGGTGGTCGGCCCGACAAAGGTGAAGCCGGCCCGCTTGAGCTGCTTTGCCATGGCCGCCGATGCCTCGGTGGTCGCTGGCACGCCGCTCCAGGTGTCATGGGCGGGGGAGGGGATCGCCGCGACCGACCACAGCAGCGCAGGAAGTCCGCCGAAGGACCGGAGCGCCAGGGTGGCCTGCGCGTTGCGCACGCAGGCGAGCAGCTTGGCCCGCGACCGGATCAGTCGGGCATCGGTGAGCAGGTGGTCGACGTCGCCGTAGCCCGCCACAACGTCGGGGTCGAAGTCGGCGAAGACCTCGCGCAGCGCCGCACGCTTGCGCAGCACGGTGATCCAGGACAGCCCGGCCTGGAAGCCCTCGAGGCAGATTTTCTCGTACAGCGCCTGCTCAGACTGTTGCGGACGCCCCCACTCGGTGTCGTGATAGCCCTCGTACAGCGGATCGCCGTCGCCGAAGCACCTCACCAGGTCACGCTCGCGCCTAGGCTTGCGGGGTGTCGACGCTGGCCGACCTCGCGCTTGCCCGTACCGCCTTGACGGCTGGTGAGGTGGAGTGGCTGCACCGGCTGGTGGCGGAGTGGCAGTTGGTGGCGGACCTGTCGTTTGCCGACCTGGTGCTGTGGTTGCGCACCGAGGACGGCAGCTGGCTTGCCGCGGCACATATGCGCCCGACGACGGGGCCGACGGCCTACCCCACCGATGTCGTCGGCAGCACGCTGTCGGAGCCGCTCACCATGCGGGTGGAACGCGCCTGGAAGCAGGGGCGCATCGTGCGAGACGGCGAGCCGGAGTGGCGCGGCCGGATGCCGGTGCGCCAGGAGGCGGTGCCTGTCCTGGTCGCCGGCGAAAACACCAGGGTGGCCGCGGTGATGACCCGGGACACCAACCTCACGGCGGCCAGGATGCCCAGCACTCTGGAGCTGTCCTACCTCACCTCCGCGGGTGAACTGCTGCAGATGGTGAGCGAAGGCCGCTACCCGTTCGCCGAACCGGATCGCGACCCCGAGCACGCGCCGCGGGTCGGTGATGGCTACCTCCGCCTGGACGGCACCGGTCACGTCGTCTATGCCAGCCCCAACGCGCTGTCGGCTTTCCGTCGGCTCGGGGTCAGCACCGACCTGCTCGGCCGTCACCTGGGACGCACGATCGCGCATCTTGCCGCGAGTGAGGGGTCGCTCGACGAGCCGCGCGGCTCGGCCGCGCTGGCCGCCGTGCTGCGCTTCCACGAGCCGCGCGAATCCGAGGTCGAGGTGGAGAGCGGCACGGTGCTGTTGCGGGCGCTGCCGTTGATCCCCGGCGGGCAGCCGCGCGGCGCGCTCGTGCTTGTGCGCGACGTCAGCGAGCTGCGCCGGCGCGAGCGCCAGATCCTGAGCAAGGACGCGACCATCCGCGAGATCCACCACCGGGTGAAGAACAACCTGCAGACGGTCGCCGCCCTGCTGCGCCTGCAGGCTCGTCGCCTGTCCTCGCCGGAGGCGCGCGCGGCGCTGGAGGAATCGGTACGCCGGGTCGCCACCATCGCGATGGTGCACGAGACCCTGGCGCTGGCCCTGGACGAGGAGGTGGAGTTCGACGAGATCGCCGACCGGGTGCTCACGATGTGTGCAGAGGTGGCCGCGCCAGAATCGTCCGTACGCGTCTCGCGCTCCGGTGACTTCGGCGTCCTCGCCGCCGACGTTGCGACCCCGCTGGCCATGGTGCTCACCGAACTGGTGCAAAACGCCGTCGAGCACGCGCAGGCGACTGCCGTCGTG
>JBKJLP010000304.1:0-9577 GCA_046596735.1 Mycobacteriales bacterium
CCGGGATGATGATCCGCTTGCGCAGGCCGGCTGCGGCGGCGTAGCGCTGCATCATCTGGACGTACGTCAGCACCTCCGGACCGCCGATGTCGAAGCGACGCGAGACCTCAGCCGGCAAGGTCGCGCAGCCAACGAGGTAGCGCAGCACATCGCGTACGGCGATCGGCTGGATCCGGGTGCGCACCCACCGCGGCGTGATCATCGCCGGCAAGCGTTCGGTGAGGTAGCGCAGCATCTCGAACGACGCGCTGCCGCTGCCCAAAATCACGGCGGCCTGCAGCACGGCGGTGGGGACGCCGCTCGCCAGCAGGATGTCGCCCACCTCCAGCCGCGACCGCAGATGCGGCGAGAGCTCCTCGTCTTCAGGAACGAGGCCGCCCAGATAGACGATCCGCTGCACCCCGGCGTTGCGGGCGGCCCCGGCGAAGGTCTCCGCCGCGATCCGGTCGGTGTCCTCGAAGGACTCGCCGGTGCCGATCGAGTGCACCAGGTAGTAGGCGACGTCCACCCCGGACAGCGCGGTCGCGATGTCGTCGGCCTTGAGCGCGTCAGCCTCCACGACCTCGACCTGGCCAGCCCAGGGAACGTCGCGCAAGCGCCCGGCCTGCCGGGTCATGGCCCGGACGTGATGACCCTCGGCGAGCAGCAGCGGGATCAGCCGACCGCCGATGTAGCCCGTCGCTCCGGTCACCAGGACGGTCAGGGGCGGGGTGCTCACTCGAGCATCGTCCGCCAGGCGGCCTCACCGCGCACGCCGGGGTCCCGCGCGGGGCCGAGCTCAGGCCCCGGCGACGTCCGGGGGAGGCGCGGCGCCAGGGGGAGACGTACGCAAATCCGAAAGCGGGACCCCTATGGCGATGCCGTTGGCGTCGAACGCCGCCTTCACGCGCTCGCGCAACTCCCGCGCGACCTCCCACTGCGCGAGCGGCGCGGTCTTGACGACGAGCCGCAGCACGACGCCGGACGAGCCGAGGTCCTCGACGCCCCAGACCGACGGTTCCTCGAGGATCTTGGCCGACCACGGCAGTTCGCTCCACATGCTGTCCGCGGCGGCTTTCATTGTCGTACGGGCTATCTCGACGTCGGTCTCCCAGGTCACCGGGATATCGAGCAGTGCGCGCGCCCAACCCTGACTTTTATTGCCGATCCGCACGATCTCCCCATTGCGCACGTGCCAGACAGTGCCCTGGACGTCGCGCAGGCGCGTGGCGCGCAGGCCGACCGCCTCCACGGTCCCGGTGGCCTCCCCGGCGTCGATGACGTCGCCGACGCCGTACTGGTCCTCGAGGATCATGAACATCCCGTTGAGGAAGTCCTTGATGAGGTTCTGTGCGCCGAAGCCGACGGCGACGCCGACGATGCCAGCGCTGGCGATGACCGGTGCCAGGTTGAAGTCGAGCTCGGCCAGGATCATCGCGAACGCGACGGACAGGACGAACGCCGAGACGATGCTGCCCAGCACGGAGCCGATCGTCTCCGAGCGCTGCCGGCGCCGCTCGGACAGCAGTGAGCTGGCGTCCAGAAGGGTGCCGCGTGTGCGGTCCCGCAGGGGCTGCAGCAGGACCGGCACGCTGTCGGACGAGGCGCTGAGGACGAGCCTCTTGATCGCGCGGTGCAGCAGCATCCGCACCACCAGGGCGATCACGATGATGATCAGGATGCGCAGGGGAGTGGTGGCCAGGTCGAGCAGGCGTTGGGACACAGCGACAGTCACGGTCCCGACCCTAGGGGCGATGCGGTCTGAGGAGAAAACGTGGCGTAACTGGCGCGGGTCGGCCAGACTCAGCGCTGGAGGAGGACGGTATGGGCGGACTCGACAGCGCTGCGCTGGTGCTCAATGCCAGCTACGAGCCGCTCTGCGTCGTGCCAGGCCGTCGGGCCGTCGTGCTCGTCCTCACCGGCAAGGGCGTCTCCGTCGCCGAGGGAGACGGAGTGATGCACAGCGAGCGCGCTGCTGTCCCCGTCCCCGTCGTCGTACGCCTGACTCGCTTCGTCAGGGTGCCCTTTCGAGCCACCGTTCCGCTGACCCGCAAGGCCGTTTTCGCCCGCGACGGGGGCCGTTGCGGTTACTGCGGCGCGGCGGCGACCAGCCTGGACCACGTGATTCCGCGAAGCCGCGGAGGCACGCATACCTGGGACAACGTCGTCTCCGCGTGCGGCCGCTGTAACCACGTCAAGGCCGACCGAGGCGTCGCCGAACTCGGCTGGCGGCTACGGCACAAGCCGGTCGCACCGACGGGCGCAGCCTGGCGGGTGGTGGGTGCGCGGCGCATCGATCCGAGCTGGAGACCGTGGCTGGGCGAGGTCCCGTGGGAGCCCGTGGAGGCCCTAGGCGAACCGGCGTAGGTCCGCGGTCACTCACCAGCTGCGCATCGACACACGGTCATCACTCCCCGGCCCGTGAGCCAGGCAGCAGGGCGTCGTCGAAGGGCCACCGCGGACACCGCGTCGACTCTGCTAGAGCTCTACGCGAGGCGGGCCGACTGACATCCCGGTCACTGAGCGGAGCCGGCGACGGGCGACGAGGCCGGCGACGAGCAGAGTGAGACCGAAGCCGAGGGGCAGTCCGAGCCCGGTCGCCGCGAGGATGCCCCCGCTCTTGGCCGGTGGGCCAGCCACCGGAGCGGTGACGGGCGTGGCTGCCGGGGGAGCCGGGACGGCGGACTGCGGCCAGGCGCCGTTGGTGACCCGCAGGGCGTAGAAGCCTCGGGAGCTGTCGGAGTACCAGATTTCGTTGCGCTCCGGCACGAAACTCGCGCTGGCGAAGGCGCTGTTGGCCGGGCCACCCGGTGGCACGGGCGCCACGAAATAGGCGATCTCCACCGGTCGCAGTGGGTCGCGAATGTCGAAGACGCGCAGGCCGCTCGCCAGGAACGAGCACGCGACGATCGTCGGATCAACCCGGGTGGGGACGGCGCAGTAGTGGCCTGCGTAGCCGCCGGTGGCACTGGAACCGTCCGGGTCGCCGGCCAGCGCCGGGCGGTTGGCCTTCTGATTGACCTCGAGCCGCAGGTCGGAGACCACCCTCGGCTTCGTCTCATCGCTGATGTCGATGATCCGCCCAGCGCCGACGCGCTCGCCGTTGCCGGCAATGCGGTTGCCGTTGTAGGCGAACTCGTCCATCTCCACCAAGTACGGCGTGCCCTTGATGGTCACCGGAAGGGCTGCCTGCGGGATGGTGACGCTGGGCCAGGTCACGGTTCCGAGGATCTTGGGCTGGGGATTGGTGACGCGCTTTTGGATGTCGGAGACATCGAGCACCGTGACCCCGTCGACGTCCGAGGGCAATCCCACTTCGTTGCGCGGGAACCCGGCGCTGGAAGCGAGGTAAGCCCGATTGCCGTCGTCGCTGATCGTCAACGCATGGGTGTCGTAATGGCCGACGTAGACGATGCTGGGCAGCGCAGGATTGGTGAGGTCGATCGCGGTGACCGTGCCGCCGCCGAGGGAAACGGCATAGAACGTCTTGCCGTCAGGCGCGAAGCCGCTCTCGTGACCCAGGACGCCGATCGGCGTGGACGAGGCGAGAGTGGGCGTACGGCAGTCCTTGCTGATGTCGTAGACGTCGACCTGGCCGGGGGCGAAGACCGGGTTGCCCGCCACCGCTGCGATCAGCCCGCGCTTCGTGTTGACCAGCACGGACTCGTGCGGGGTTTGGAAGGCCGGCGAGAGCAGCGTCGCGCTACGCACCGGCTTCGCTGGGTTGGTCATATCCAGCACGAACGTCCCGGTCGGCAACTGATCGACGTTGGCCACGTTGCTCGGGAACAGCGTTGTGGAGTCGTAGTAGGCGCACTCGTGGCCCGCCGCATCGACATAGCGCTCCACCTTGAAGCCGCCGGACTTGCCGAACTGTGAGACCACCTCGATGTTGCAGCGGAACCCGTCCTTGACCTTGCCGGCCGCCACGGCGTCGGCCGGCACGCGACCCTGCATCCCCGTTTCGGGGATCGAGCCGGGGCCGCAGGACCCCTGCGGTGTGGGCAGTTCGGCGGTGTCTGCGGCGGCAGTGGTCGGTGCCACCGTCAGCCCGACCGCTGCCACGAGGCCGAGCGACAGCAGGAGGCGGGTGACCGCGGTGGTGGGTGAGCGCATGCGCCGAGGATAGGTCGCAGCGCCGCGCCCGGCTCGGGGATACGGTGCGGGACATGACGCAGCTGCATGACCTGTCCGCGCTCGAACAGGCCTCCGCCATCCGTTCCGGGCAGACCTCCTCAGCCGAACTCGTGGAGCACTACGCCGAGCGGATCGCGACGTACGACGGTGACGTCGGCGCGTTCGTCACGCTGACGCTGGACAGCGCCCGCGAACAGGCAGCCGAGGCCGACCGGGCGGTGGCCTCCGGCGAGGACGTGCCCGACCTGCACGGCGTTCCGATCGCGATCAAGGACCTCAACATGGTCGAGGGGGTGCCGAGCAAGCTCGGCTCCAAGGCCTTCGAGGATTTCGTCGCGCCGTTCTCCGATTTCGTCGTCGACAAGCTGCGCGCTGCCGGGACGATCAGCCTCGGGAAGACCAACACCCCTGAGTTCGGCCTGCCTTGCTACTCCGAGACCGACGTCGCGCCGCCAGCCCGTACACCCTGGGACCTGAGTCGTTCGGCCGGCGGGTCCAGTGGCGGGGCCGGCGCGGCGACGGCTGCCGGGCTGGTGCCCTTCGCCCAGGGCAGTGACGGCGGAGGATCGGTCCGCATCCCGGCCAGCGTCTGCGGGCTGTTCGGCATCAAGGTCAGCCGCGGTCGGATCAGCCGAGGGCCGCTGCAGGGCGACCTCACCGGCCTGTCGTGGGACGGCCCGCTCGCCCGCACCGTCCGCGATGCCGCCGCGATGCTCGATGCCATGGCCGGGCCGATGACGGGTGACCCGCACTGGGCGCCGCCGCCGCCGCGACCGTTCCTGTCCTACGCCGACACCGAACCTGGGCGGTTGCGGATCGGGCGCACCTGTGAGACGACGATCGCCGGTGCGGAGATCCATCCAGACGTGCGGGAGGCCTACGACCGCGCAACCGCCTTGCTGACCGAACTCGGGCACATCGTCGAGGACGTCGTCACCCCGTACGACGAGACGCTGACTCCGGCGTTCGAGACCCTGTGGTCAGTGAGCGCTGCCAATGTGCCGGTCGCCCCAGACCGTGAGGACCTGCTGCAGCCGTTGACCCGCTGGCTGCGCGAGCGTGGGCGGGCGACCTCGGCGACGCAGTTCCTGACGGCGATGGCGCTGCTGCAGGGCGCTACTCGCCGGGGCCTTGAGGCCACCAAGGAGTACGACGTCCTCCTCACCCCGACCGTGGCTCAACCGCCTGTTCCTGTCGGCTGGTTCCGCGAGACCGGCGATCCGGCGGAGGAGTTCGAGCGGATGAAGCGCTGGACACCCTTCACCGCCATCTTCAACATGACCGGTCAGCCCGCGGTCAACCTCCCGTTGCATTGGTCTGCCGAAGGGCTACCGATCGGGATCATGCTCGTGGGTCGGCCGGCAGATGAGGGGACCTTGATCTCGCTGTCCGCGCAGCTCGAGCAAGCGCGGCCGTGGCGTGATCGTCACCCCGCGATGTGGTGAGGCCCGTGGATCCCTCCCTCGCGCTGCTCGCGTCCGCCCATGGCGTCGCTATCACCTATGACGACTGGTCTGGCCGGACGATCGCCGTCGCCGACGAGGCGGTCATTCGCGCGCTTGCCGCGATGGATGTGGACGCGACGACCGACGTCGCCGTAGAGGTGGCGCTTCGCGAGGCCACCGATGCGCCGTGGCGCAACCTGCTGCCGCCCGCCACCGTGGTCCGGGGCGGTGAGCCGCTCGTCGTCCGGTCCGTGAGCGAACCCCGGGTGACCGTGGACCTTGAGCGCGGCGGTTCCGCGACCGTCACCGTCGAGCCGGTTGCCGGCGAGCGACACGGCGACAAGACCGCGTGGTCGCTCGAACTCCCCGAGTTCGAACCCGGCTGGCACAAGGTCCATGCCAGCGCCGACGGTACGACGCAGTCAGCAGTACTGGTGGTCGCGCCGCCGCGGCTGGAGCTGCCCGCCGACCCGAGCCGGGTGTGGGGCTGGATGCTGCAGCTGTACAGCCTGCGGAGCGCCGATTCGTGGGCGATCGGTGACTACGGCGACCTGCGTACGGTCGTCGACCGGGCGGCCAGCGACGGCGCCGGCGCGCTGCTGCTGAACCCGTTGCACGCCGAGACGCCGCGGCTGCCGATCAACCCCTCCCCGTACTCGCCGTCCTCACGACGGTTGCGGGCGCTGGTCTACCTCCGGCTGCAGGACGTGCCGGAATACGCGACCGCATCGGACGAACTCCGCGCCGAGGTCAATGCCCTGCGCCCGCTGAGCGAGCCGGAACGCATCGGCCGGGACGCCCCCTGGACAGCCAAGGTGGCTGCCCTGGAGCTGCTGTGGCCGCATGCCCGCCGTGAAGCCGTCGAGGTCTTCCGGGCCGAGCGGGGTGCCGCGTTGGAGGAGTACGCCCTGTTCTGCTCCCTCATCGAGGAGTACGACGGTCCCTGGCAGCAGTGGCCCGTGGGGGTCCGCCACCCGCGCGCCGACGGCATCGCCGCAGCCCGCCGCACCCTGGCCGATCGGATCGCCTTCTGGTGTTGGACGCAGTTACTTGTCGACGAGCAGTTGGCCGGTCTGGGCCATGCCATGCCGATCGGGCTCATCCACGATCTTGCTGTTGGCGTCGACGCGGGCGGCGCCGATGCGTGGGCACTGCAGGACGCACTGGCCCTCTCGACGACGGTGGGGGCCCCGCCGGACTCGTTCAACCAGCAGGGCCAGGACTGGGGCCTGCCGCCGTGGCGCCCGGACCGCCTGCGTGAGCTGGCCTACGCGCCGTTCCGTGATCTTGTGCGTAGCGTGCTGCGGCACGCCGGCGGGCTGCGGATCGACCACGTCATGGGGCTGTTCCGGCTGTGGTGGGTCCCGTCCGGAGCGACTGCCGCAGAAGGCACCTACGTGTCCTACGACTCTGATGCGCTGCTCGGGATCTTGGCGTTGGAGGCGAGCCGTGCGGGCGCGGTCGTCATCGGCGAGGACCTCGGCACCGTCGAGGCTCGCGTACGCCGGGACCTGGATCGGACGGGAGTCCTGGGCAGTGCAGTGCTGTGGTTCGAGACCGAGGACGACGGAGCGTTCATCGGACCAGGCGCGTGGCCGCGCGACGCACTCGCCACGGTGACCACCCACGACCTGCCGACCGCAGCCGGTCTGATGGCCCTCGAGCACGTACGGGTCAGAGCCGAACTGGGCCAGCTCGCTGTCCCGGTCGAGCAGGAGCAGTCTCGTGCGGAGGCCGAGCGGGCGGCGCTGCTGGCGATGTTGGAGCAGACCGGTCTGCTGGCGGAGTGCGACGGCGATCCCGTGCTCGCCATGCACGCAGCCCTCGTCGCGTCGCCTGCCCGCCTGGTGCTGGCTGCCTTCGGTGACGCCGTGGGAGACCTCCGGCAGCCCAACCTGCCGGGCACCGTTGATGAGTACCCCAACTGGCGGCTGCCGGTCGCAGACGGTTCCGGCCGGCCGCTTCTGCTGGAGGAGTTGCTCGACGCGCCAGGCGTACGCCGACTCAGTGCACTGATGGCCGAAGCCGTTCGCTAGCGTGGCCGGTGCAGGCCCACCCTTCGTCGAAGCCGAGGTTGACGTGAACCGCCGCTCCCGGACCACCCAGGTGGCAGGTGTCGTCCTGTCCGCAGCCTTCACCGTGGTGCTGCTTGCCGGACCCGCCCTGGCCAACCACCGCATCGGACCCAGCGAAGGCGAGGAGGGTGGCTCCGGACTGGCTGCCGCCGAGACGATCGCGCTGTTTGTTCTCCTTCCGGTGCTGTTCCTGCTGGTCGTCGGCGGGCTTGCCTGGCTGCCCAACGCACGTGGCGGGATGCGCTATCGCCCCAACCGTGGGTGGGATGCCGGGCCGGTGTGGTTCGGTGGACCGGCCGATCCGGTCGACGCACTCGCGACGGCGCACGTCGTCGACGCTCAGAGGGGTGGTGCTCATGGCAGCTGGTAGCGCGACGACGGGTAAGAGCAATGGGCTGTCGCCCACGCAGCGACAGCGCGTCACGTCAGCCATCGGGACGTGCCGGGCGCAGAACGGCCTGGATGTCTCAGTGCTGCTCGGTGACCTCAGCCTCGACGGCGACACGACGTTCACGGCAGCCGCGACGCAGTTACACGCCGCGCTCGGAACCCGCGCCGCGAGCGCCGTTCTGCTCGTGGTCGCCCCCGGTCAGCGACAGGTGGAGATCGTCGTCGGTGAGGGTTTGCGTCGCCGCGTTCCGGACCGGGTCTGCGCCCTTGCTGTGCTGTCGATGACGACGGCCTTCACGGGCGGCGACCTCACCGGCGGCATCGTCGACGCGCTGCGTCAGATCGCTGACTCCGCCGGCCGGCGGGACGCACTGCCGGCGCTCATCGCGACCAGCGGAGAACTCGTTCCCGCCGGACACTAGGAACTATCCGGCGGCGGCGTCGCAGGCGCGCGCCGCGAGGGCGCGAAGGACGCCGTCCCGGGCTTCGAGCAGCATCCGGCGCAGCGAAGCGGGCACGTCCGCAGCGGAGAGGAACGCGTCGGTCTGCTCGACCACCCGCGGCGAGACAAGCAGCGTCGGATAGAGCCCGACGACCACGTTTTGAGCCATCTCTGCGGTGCGCTCGGCCCACACCGCCCCGATCGATGAGAAGTACGCGTCGACGTACGGTGCGAGCAGGTCCGCCTGCTCGTTATGCCAGAAGCCACCGATGATCGCCTTCTGCGTCGCGTTGGGGAGCGAGTCATCATCGACGGCCAGTCGCCAGGCTTCTGCCTTGGTGCCTGCATCCGGGCGAGAGGCCCGCGCCGCCGCCGCGTGGCGTTGGCCCGCTGCCGTCGGGTCGACCGCCAGTTCGGCCTCGATGGCTGCCTCGTCGGCGGCGCCCAACACGGCGAGCCGGCGGAGCAGGTGCCAGCGCAACTCGGCGTCGACGAGCAGGCCATCAACCTTGCGCGAGCCGTCCAGCAGCCCGCCCAGCAGCGCGCGGTGGGGTTCGGAGACCGCTAGCGACCCGAACGCGCGGGTCCAGGCCAACTGCAGGTCGCTGCCCGGTGCGGCGTTGAGGACAGCCTGGTGCGCGGCGTCGGCGAGCAACGCGTGGCCGGCAGGCGCCCACGCCGGGTCGGCGTAGAGCGTGACAACGTTGTGGGCCTGCCGCAGCAGGGCCTGGACGACGCCGATGTCGGTCTCGCCGCCGACACCGGAAAGCACCAGCGAGATGTAGTCGCGGGCCGGCATCTCGGCGTCGCGCACCATGTCCCAAGCGGCCGTCCAGCACAGGGCCCGGGGGAGCGGTTCGGCGAAGTCGCCGATGTGTTCGACGAGGGTGCGCAACGAGCGCTCATCCAAGCGGATCTTGGCGAAGGTCAGGTCGTCATCATTGATGAGGACCAGGTCAGGCTGCGCCTTGCCGACGAGCTCGGCCACATCCGTCTTGGCGCCGACGACGTCGAGCTCGACGCGGTGCCTGCGCACGAGTGACCCATCGACCAGGTCGTAGAGCCCGACCGCGACGCGGTGGGACCGCAGCGTCGGATAGTCGGTCGGG
>JBKJLP010000493.1:0-20309 GCA_046596735.1 Mycobacteriales bacterium
TCCTGACGCCAGATAGCTGCGTACCTCGAGGTGACGTTCCAGCGAGACGGCAAGGTTCTCCGCGACGGTGAGCGACCCGAAGATGCGGGCGTCTTGGAAGCTGCGTCCCAACCCCGCCATCGCCCGGCGGTCCGGCGACCAATCCGAGACGTCCCGGCCAGCCAGGCGCACCGTGCCGCCGAAGCGCTCGACGTAACCGCTCAGCAGGTCAAACAAGGTGGTCTTGCCGGCGCCGTTCGCGCCCACGAGTCCGACCACCTCACCGGGCAGTACGGCCAGGTCGACGTCCTGCACCGCTGCCACCCCGCCGAAGCGAACACCGAGGCCGACGCACTCGATGGCCGGCCCGTGGGCGTGATCGACCTGGTGTGCCTCGACCCGCAGATCCGGCACCGCACCAGCCGTGGCGCCGGCCAGGAAGACCGAACGCAGTACGTCGTCGCGCCCGAGCAGGTCTGCCGTAGGCCCGGAGAACCGGACCTGCCCTTTCTCCAGGAAGTAGGCCCGTTCGGCCAGCGTCAAAGCGACGTTCACGCTCTGCTCGACCACGACGACTGTGGTGCCCTGTGCGTGGATGGCGCGGACCATGTCGAGCAGCGTGGTTACGACGGCAGGCGCGAGGCCCAAGGACAACTCGTCAATGAGGAGCAGCTTTGGCCGGGCCACAAAGGCCATGCCCAGGGCGAGTTGCTGCTGCTCGCCGCCGGACATCGAGCCCGCTGCGGTGTCCCATCGCTCCAGCAGGCGCGGGAAGCGGGTGAGCACCTCTTGCACGGCGGCGTCGAAGCGCGGCTTGTCGGCGGTGTGCAACCAGCCGGCCAAGTCGAAGTGCTCGGCGACGGTCAACGTCGGGAAGGCGCCCTTACCGCCAGGCATCTGCACGATGCCGAGGTTGGCGGTCTGCACGGCGTCCGCATGGGTGATGTCTCTGCCGTTGAAGAAGATCGAGCCGCCTACCGGGTCAGTCAGACCGCTGATGGCGTTGAGCAGGGTCGACTTTCCGGCGCCGTTCGTGCCCAGCAGCGCCACGATCTCGCCTTCGCGGATTTCCGCGTCCACGCCGAAGAGCACCTGCACTCCGTCGTACGCGACATCGACGCCGCGGACCGTCAGGAGCGCCCGCTCACCGGTGCTGCGCAGCTGCTCATCGAGTTCGGCTGCTGTAGCGAGCGACGCAATTGCCTGCTCCGCATCGCGCCGGACGGACGTGCTCGCGGTGGTGACGACATAGCCGCCGGCCAGCAGCGTCGCGGCGAGGACGCCCAGTGAGACCCGGTAGCCCTGCGACTCGCCCAGATCGGCCAGCGTCGGCGCAAACAGCGCGCCGCCGCCGAGATACAAGATCGCCCATGCGTAGGCCTGCGCACGGATGCGGGCGGGGCTGACGACGCCGACCAGGGTGTAGTAGCAGGGCTGATAGGCGCCGATCCCGATACCGGCCAGCAGGTAGAACAGCGCCGACAGCCAACCGAAGGGCGAGAGCACCATGCCGACGAGGCCGACGCCGATGGCCATGATCGACAGGCCGTCGTAGGTCGCAAGCCGTTCAGGACGCTGGTCTTTCAGAGCCTGCGTGGCAAGCTTTTGCCCGTAGCCGAGGCCGATGACGATGCCGACGCCGGACAGGAAAGTGACGATCCCGCGGCCGGCAGGTCCGTAGAAATAGACCCGCTCAAAGAACAGACTGGTCAGCTGGCCAAGGGTCAGTACGGCAAGGCCGAGGACGGGGAACGCGATCCAGACCCGGCGCAGCGTCCGGATGGCAAACAGTTGTCGGCGAGCCTCGCCGAAGGGGATGCGACCACTGGCAGCGGCCTTCTCAGCCATGGCCACGTCAACGCTTTCGCCGCGTACGGGCTCGCGCAGTCGCACGAGCGCAGGCAGCAGCAGGAAGGTCGGCACGCACAGGGCGAGAAAGACCAAACGCCAGTTGAACAGGGAGCCGAGTACGCCGACGATCAGTGCGCTCCCCAAGCCGATGGGGTTGGCCAGGCGGTGCAGCGCGAAGACCTTCGGGTGATCCTTGGGGGCGTAGTAGTCGGTCAGCAAGCTCGAGTGCACCGGCTCGTTGACGACCCGGCCAATACCGGCGCCCATCCGCGCAAGCGTGAGGATGAGCGTGTTCGGCGAAAGGGCGGTGAGTACGGTCATGCCGCCCCACGTCGCGGCGCCGAGCCCGGCCAGTCGAACCCGGCGCATCCGGTCTGCGAGTACGCCGATCGGCAATGCGGCAAGCAGGGCCGTGACGCCAGCGATGGAGCCGATCGCGACGATGCCTCGATCGGAGAGATCGAATTGGTTGCGGATCTCCGGGGTCAGGACGGCGAAGGCCACGCGGTCGAACTCGTCGACCAAGTTGAAGGCAAACAGGATGAGCAGGGGAGTGGCGCTGGCTCCACCGGTCAGCGCAGCGAGGCGAGCCTTCATGAGGTGCTCCCGGCACCGACGGGCACCGCGACCGAAGACGGCCCGCCATCGTCTTCTCGTTCCTTGTCGAGGTGCATCTCCGGCTCCTCTTGCAAGCGATCAGCGTTAAGACTCGGTACGTCGATGCCTCGCCGGGCGGCGACCCGGCGCAGGAAGTTGTCGCGCACGTTGAGGACTGCGGCGGTGAAGCCGCCGGGGAGCAGCAGCAACAACACGATGAGTCCGACCCCGGTCGTCAGCAACTGCACCAGCTCGATGTCCCGCAGCCCCGGTACGCGCTCAAGCCCGACGAGGTAGATCGCCCCGAGGACGGCTCCCATCGGACGCGACAGGCCGCCCACGACGACCATCGCGAACACCGCAAGGCTGTTGATAACCGGGAACGCACCGGCATCGACCGCCCCCTGCTGGTAGGAGAACAGCGCGCCGGCGACCGCCGCCAGGAATCCCGACATGGCAAAGGCGGCGAGCTTGGCCTTGACCAGACTGACGCCGTACGCCTGCGCCGCTCGAGGGTTGTCGCGGGACGCGATGAGCACGCGCCCCGTACGGCTCCGGCGCATCGCCCGCAGCGACAGCACGCCAGCGACGAGAAAGGCCAGACACAGGTAGTAGAAGGCGAGATCGCCGCTGACGTCGACGCGGCCATAGAGCACGGGTCGCAGGACCTGGTTGCTCGGCTCGGGCAGCACCCACCCGAAGTAGTCGCGGTTGAGGAAGAACGCTGAGGTGGTCGCGGCGAAGGCCAGGGTGGTGACCGCGAGATAGAGGCCAGGCATCCGCAATGCCGGGATGCCGATGAGCACCGCCATGACCGCACCAGCCGCGCCAGCAGCGAAGACGGCAACGAAGAAGTCGGCATGCGCATCCGCTGCCAGGCCACCGCCGACCGCGGCTCCGATCCCGAGGAAGCCGAACTGGCCCAGGCTGATCTGGCCGGCCCATCCGGTGAGGAGTACGAGGCTCAACCCGAGAAGGGCGTAAACGAGCACCAGGCTCGCGTCGTTGCGATACAGCGGACCGATGACGTAGGGCAGGCCCAGGGCGGCGGCGGCGACGACAAGCCAGACCGCGCGCTGGGCGCGGATGACCTCCGGGAGCCCGCGCAACTGCACTGGCATGCTGCGTGGCTCGTGGACGGCTCGGTAGGAAGCAGCCGCTAACTCGCCGGCGCGCGAGAAAGCGCGTCGCTGCAGCAGGAGCGCCACGAGGATGACCGGCAGCAGGATCGCCGTCGAGAGTCGGGAGTCCTTCGTGGAGTAGAAGGTGGACAGGTCAACCACCCCGAGTGCGATGCCTGCACCGAAGGCGATGGGCAGGCTCTCCATCCGCGCGATAACCGCCGCAGCCAGGGCAGGCAGCAAGATCGACGGCCCGGTAATGGTGCCGATCGGCAGGCCCACCAAGGGCGCGCGCAGGAAGATGCCTAGAGCCGACAGCACCGCTGCGAGCATCCACACAACCAGTCCAATGCGACGCACCGGGATCCCGAGGAGCGCGGCCCGCTCAGGGTTTTCGGCGCAAGCGCGCACCGCCTTGCCCAGTCTCGTACGGCGCAGGAAGAGCGCCAGGCTGCTGACGGCGAGCGCACTGACGAGCACCGCCATCAGCGAGTCGCCGCTGAAGACGGTCCCGCCGATGGTGGCTGTCGCTCCGCTGAAGGGCGTGGGAAAGGTGTTGGGCGGCAGCACGTCGCCGGAAACCCACTTCGGCACCTGGAACTCGACGTACGCGAGCAACTGCGCGATACCGATGGTGACGACCGACAGGACAAGCCGCGGAGAGCTGGCGAACCGTCGGATGAAGGCAATCTCGACCAGGGCGCCGAGCGCGAGCGCCCCCACAATCAGCACTGGCAGGACCAGCAGGTAGGGCACTCCCTTGTCGGTCAACAACAGGAGCGCCAGCACGGCGGGGGCCGCGCCGAGACCAGCCTGGGCGAAGTTCACGACGCGGTTGGCCCGATGCACCAACACCACACCGACCGCGATGAGGCCGTAGAGGCAACCGATGACAGCTCCGTACAGCAGCACGCCTACCGGTCGCGTGCCTGGCAGCAGGAGGGTCAGCAGCAACGGCAGGAACACGACGACGGAGAGCACGGCGAGCCCCGCCTGCGCGAGCGTGCCGAGCGCGCTGCGACCGAGCGCGGCCCAGGAATCTCGGATCCGAACCAGAGCGGAGGTCACCGGCGCGGCTCTCCGGCCGGCCACTTGCCGATTTCGAACCGTCGGCCCCCTTCGAGCGCGACGTACGCGCCGGGTTTGCCGTCGATCTTCGAGGTGGCATTGGGGTCCCAGTAGGTGTGCCGGCTGTCCTCAATCGCCGTGTAGTCGCCCCGCCCGTACTTAATGAGGATCGCGAGCGGATTTTTCGTCGCTTCCCAGCCACCAGAGGAGGGGAGTGCGAGCATTCCGCGTTCGATCGTGAGTGGTCTGAGGTCCGGCCCGGCTACTTGGACGTGGGCGGCGATCAACGACATGTAGGCGAAGATCAAGTTGCCCGCCCCGTTGTCTTTCACGCCGACGTCCGCCGCGGCGCGGAAGGCATCGGTCCGCTCGGGCGGCGCGGGGTCTGCGAGGTGGCCTGGACCGAAGGCGTTGCGCCACTGGGATTGGTCGTAGAGCCGTCCCAGTGGGTCATAGTCGATGACTCCCGACCCGGCCAGCAAATGCTCCGGGAACCACTGCTGCCGGGTGGCAGCCGTCGTGGTGAAGGTCGGATTGATGGGGTCGCTGATGATCACCAGGGTGGTGACGCCCTCGGCCTTGAGCTTCTGGACGGCGACGTTGGCGGTTTGCTGGCCCGACGCGATGTCGGAGGGCGTGTAAACCGGCTCAGCGGCGTCGGCCTTGGTGCCGCACGTGCCGCCGGTGACCATGTTGTACAGATCCAGAGCGTTCTTCTTCGTGACCGGGAAGGCCTGCGTCAAGATGCCCAGCTTGCGACGCGTGCCTTGCAGGTCGGGGGTGCCTGCCAGGGTGGCTTTCTTGCCCTGCATCTTTTTGCACCAGTAGTCGGCGATGTTCGTCGCCGTGCGGGTGCCGTCCATGAAGACGTCCCAGTGGTAGGGCCGTAACGCGTTGTTGAACTGGGCGTTGAAGTGCCATCCGCCGACGTTGATGACCCCCAGGCGGCTCCACTCGTCGAAGAACTCTGCCTGCGTCGTGGAATTGGTCCAGTAGACGGCAAGCGGCTTGTGTTTGGCGTTGAGGCGCTTGACCTCGTTGCGGAAACACGGCAGATCGGGCGGGCTGATCTCGCAGGTCCCGGTCTCGGAAACCCACTCGATCTTGCGGCCGTAGAACTCGTAGTGCTTGTCGAAGAACTTGGCATACGTCGCCTGCGCCTGCTCTTCCTCCTCGTTGCTGAAGGCCAGGCCCTGCGTCCGCAAGATCGCGTCGACCTGCGGGTTGCTCTTGGGCTTGTAGCGCAGCACTTTCACCGTCGTGCCGGTGACGCCCTGATAGGTGGCGCCGCCGTTGTTGCCGGTGAACCGGGGCACGCAGGGAGGAGAGGTCAGGGTCACGTCCTGCTGGCGCTTGCCATCCTTGGCGCACTTGCTCCGGTCGGCCGGGCCGGACACGGTCGTAGCGCCGTCCGAGCCAGGAGTGTCACCGGTCGTGCCCGTGCTGCCGGCAGCTCCGGTGCTGGAGGTTGTGCCGCCACTGGACGTTGTGCCGCCCTGGCCCGCGGGTAAGGGCGCACCGGTGATCGGGTCAATCGTCTGCGGCTGACCGTTGGCGTCGAGCGGCGCTGCGGCGCTCCCGCCGAGTGGGGCGCCCGCCCCGAGCAGCGAATCCGCCCCGCCGGCGAGGTTGCCCCGGCTGGGAACGACGGCGACGAGGAGCACCTGCACAGCCACCACGGCCATGAGTGGCGCCCACCGGCGCAGGGCTTGCCCGGACTGATCCACGAGACCTCCACGGAGCGGCGGCGGCGCCAGGCAGATGCCTGCACGGCGTGTGCAGTTTGTCCGAGTGAGACCCCCGCCACAAGGGGGGTTGGTAGCTGTTTTCCGACGGCTGGGCCTACCAGCCCCGTGCGCGCCACTCCGGCAGGCTCGGCCGCTCCGCGCCGAGCGTCGTGTCCTTGCCATGCCCCGGATAGACCCACGTCGCATCCGGAAGGCGATCGAAGACCTTGTCCTCAAGGGCGTCCATGAGCGACGTGAAGCGTTCCGCGTCCTTGTTGGTGTTGCCGGCGCCGCCAGGGAAGAGCGAGTCGCCGCTGAACAGGTGCGGCGAGGCCGGGTCGGCCTCGTAAAGCAGTGCCACGCTCCCCGGCGTGTGCCCGGATAGGTGGATCACCGTGAGCGCGCACTCGCCGACGTGGACGACGTCCCCATCGCCCACCAGGTGATCCACCGGAACGGGGAGGTCGCCAGCGTCCCCCTCATGTGCGATGACCTTGGCGTCGCTTGCTCGTACGACGTCCTCGAGCGCCTGGACGTGGTCCCAGTGCCCGTGGGTCTCCACGATCGTCGTTAACCGACCGTCGCCGACGAGCTCGAGCAAGAGGGGAGCGTCGCCCGCTGCATCGACGAGGAGCGTCTCGCCCGTGGCGGTGCAGCGCAGGAGATAGCAGTTGTTCTCGAACGGGGGCGTCGCGACCTTGGTGATCCTCAGGCCTGGCAGCTCGCGGACGTCCGCAGGACCGCCGACCGTCACCTCGCCGGTGTAGTCCGTCATGGCGCCGACGCTATCCCGAGGCCGGAGTCGACGGACCGCTCCTCACCGCTTTGGCGGGTTGTGTGACGATTGTGGCCACCACGAGGCGCTGCCCTGCTCCGCTGCGCCCTCGAACGAGGGAGCAGGCATGTCTGGATTTCGCCGCGGGTTCGCGGTTGTCGCGGCCACCGTTGTGCTGTTGGCGCTCACCGCCAGCGGCGCGTCCGCCCATGAGGAGCGAGCCTCGGTTTTCCCCTCCGGCAAGGGCACGACGCCGACCTACCGGCTGTACGACGCCGCCAAGCCGCACCTGGTGGTGTGCAAGCCCGGGAGCGCCGCTGCCATCAAGGCGATGAAGGACGCGAAGGTCCGCGCGCTCAACGAGAAGCTGCTGCCGCAGTGCGCTTTCCAGCACATCCAGGCCGCGGTGGATGCGGTCAAGAAACAGGGCACCAACATCTACGTACTGCCCGGCGTCTACCGCGAGGAGCCGTCCCAGAGCCCGCCTTGCACGAAGGGCTATAACGGCGGGGTCGTGTCGTACGACCTCATCGTGAGCTGTGGCGAGGTCATCAACCTGGTCACTATCGCCGGTGACGATCCCCAGGACGCGGACATCGTCTGCGACAACGCCCTGTGCAACCTGCAGATCGAGGGAACCGGCGTGCAGATGGATGACGTCGTCCTTCGCGGTGGGTTCACCAGCGCCGGCGACTGGGTCAAGCACAACGGCTTCAAGGCCGATCGAGCGGACGGCTTCTACCTGCGCAACCTCACGGCGGAACTGTTTCGGGAGAACGCGATCTACGTCCACGAGACCGACGGCTACGTCCTCGACCGGGTCAACGCCCGTGACAACGATCTCTACGGGATTTTGACCTTCACGTCCGACCACGGGCTCATCAAGGACTGCGAGGCGTCCTACAACGGGGACTCTGGCGTGTACCCGGGTGGTCAGGCCGACGTCAACAAGGACAGCAAGGCGACCGGTCCGCTCAAGCGCTGGGCCATCGAAATCACCGGCTGCGAGAGCCACCACAACGCCCTCGGCCACTCCGGGACAGCCGGCAACTCCGTGTACTTCCACGGCAACGACTACCACGACAACGGCGCCGGTTTCGTCACCGACTCCTTCGTCCCTAACCACCCGGGGATGCCGCAGGACCACGCCTGGCTGACCGGCAACCGCATCCACAGCAACAACAGCAACTACTACAAGAAGTTCGTCCAGAGCGGGATTTGCTCCCGTAAGCCGGCCGACCGGGGCTACGGCAAGGGCACGGTGTGCCCGGCCTTCCCCGTGCCGGTGGGCACCGGGGTTCTCATCGCTGCTGGCAACTACAACTTCGTCGAGAACAACCAGATCTACGACAACTGGCGGGCCGGCGCGATGCTGTTCTGGGTGCCAGGGGCGATCCGCGAGGAGTACATGCCCAACGCGCAGTACGACACCTCGAACGGCAACTGGTTCAAAAACAACAAGCTGGGCTTCCATCCGAGCGGTGTGACGCAGCCCAATGGCACGGACTTCTCCTGGGATGAGCAGGGTGTCGGTAACTGCTGGGAGGGAAACGTGTCGTCGACGGGCAAGGTGACTGACGATCACGAGGTCATTCCGTTGCCGACCTGCGCGTCGGGCGGGTCACTCTCGCCCATCGGCAACGTGACCAAGACGGCGCGCAACGCGCCCTGCGCGACCTATCAGCGCGAGGACGAGCCCGACCCGGCCGGTTGCGACTGGTTCGACGACCCCACCAAACCGGCGCTGCGCCAAGCGGCTCCGGGTGAGGAAGGCGGCACCGCCGCTTCGTCACCCCCGGCCGGCAGCGGCGGACAGCCCTCCTCGCCGCCCGCGGGTACGACGGCCGGCGGCACCCTGCCGAGCACCGGCGCGACCCTGTTCCCGGCAGCTCTGGGCCTGCTTCTCGGTGGCTTGCTGCTGGCCGTGCATCGGCGCCGGCATTCGGCATGAGCCTGCTGCTCGGGATGGCGGCCGAGGTCCAGACATCCCCGTCGATCGCTCGGCGGCGTTCGGCCCTGCCGCTCGTCGCGGGGCTCGTCGCGCTGGTCGGGGTGGCCGCGAGCCTGGTCCTGAGCGCGCCTCGGCTTGCCTCGTTCGAGCCCGTCTCGCCTCGTTCGGTCGGCACTCCGTACGTCACGGTGCCGGAGTACGGCGTGCACGGTTCGTACATCTTGGGTTACCAGCACGGGGCGGTGGCTCGGCTGACCCTGCCGCTGCATAACGGCGGGCTGGTGCCGGTGACCATCACCGCTGTCGATCTCGGGAACGGGCCGATGCCGCTGCTCTCCGTCCGCGCGTTCGAAGGACTGCCGCTGACCTTGCGCCCGGGTGGCCGTGGGCAGGTCATCGCGTCCATACCGCTCGTCAACTGCCGCTTCTATAACGAGCGCGAGATGCAGACCTACGCCGGGATCACGGTGGACTTCACCTCGCTGGGCCGGGCGGGCACCCGCTGGGTCGGCTTCGACCGACCGATCTACGTGAAGAGCCCGATGCTCGCCAGCTGCCCGGACCGCCAACTGGACCGCCACCTCAACCGTCGAAGCGGTCTGATCTAACGGATCCTCCGTGCGGGAGGTCACAGGACTCCTCGGAAGCGTGCTGTCGGGGGTCGACGTTAGCCTGAGCGTGGGAACTCCTGCCTGGCTCGACGCGACCTCTGAATTCGACGAAGTGGACCCGATGTCAGACCGGCTGATCGTGCGCGGGGCGCGCGAGCACAACCTCAAGGACGTCTCGCTGGACCTGCCGCGCAATGCGCTGGTGGTCTTCACGGGACTGTCCGGCAGCGGCAAGTCCAGCCTCGCCTTTGACACGATCTTCGCCGAGGGTCAGCGTCGCTACGTCGAGTCGCTGAGCGCCTACGCCCGCCAGTTCCTCGGGCAGATGGACAAGCCCGACGTCGACTTCATCGAGGGCCTCTCCCCGGCCGTCTCCATCGACCAGAAGTCGACCAGCCGCAATCCTCGGTCGACGGTCGGGACCATCACGGAGGTCTACGACTACCTCCGCCTCCTCTACGCCCGGGCCGGGACCCCCCACTGCCCGAAGTGCGGCCGGGTCATTGCCCGTCAGCAGCCGAGCCAGATCGTGGACCGTGTGCTCGAGCTGGAGGAGGGCGCCAAGTTCCAGGTCCTCGCACCGGTGATCCGTGGGCGCAAGGGCGAATACGTCGATCTGTTCGCGGACCTGCAGACCAAGGGCTTCAGCCGCGCCCGGGTCGACGGGGTTGTTCACTCACTGGCCGAGCCGCCCAAGCTCAAGAAGCAGGAGAAGCACACGATCGAGGTGGTCGTCGACCGCCTCACGGTCAAGGCCTCGTCCAAGCGGCGGCTGACCGACTCGATCGAGACCGCGCTGCACCTTGGTGGAGGACTGGTCGTCCTTGACTTCATCGACCTGCCCGAGGACCACCCGGATCGCGAGCGGACCTTCTCCGAGCACCTGGCCTGCCTGTTCGATGATCTGTCCTTCGAGGAGCTGGAGCCGCGCTCGTTCTCGTTCAACTCGCCGTACGGCGCCTGCGTGGAGTGTCATGGCCTGGGCACCCGCAAGGAAGTCGACCCCGAACTCGTCATCCCCGATGCGGAGAAGTCCTTCGAGCAGGGCGTCATTTCGCCCTGGTCCAGCGGCCACAACATCGAATACTTCGGCCGCCTGATCTCGGCGCTCGGTGACGCGCTCGGCTTCACGCTCCAGACAAAGTGGAGCAAGCTCACCAAGAAGCAGAAGGATGCCGTCCTGTACGGCCACGACACCGAAGTGCACGTCCGCTACCGCAACCGTTACGGACGCGAGCGCAGCTACTACACCGCGTACGAGGGGGTCGTCCCGTTCCTCGAGCGGCGGCACAGCGAGGCGGAGAGCGAAACGAGCCGGGATCGCTACGAGGGCTATATGCGCGAAGTGCCCTGCCCTGAGTGCAAGGGCGCCCGGCTTAAGCCAGAGGTGCTTGCTGTCACCCTCGGCGGCATCTCGATCGCCGCGGTGGCCGCCATGTCCATTGCCGAATGCGCAGCGTTCCTGCGCGACCTCGAGCTCAACGACCGACAGAAGATGATCGCCGAGCGGGTGGTCAAGGAGGTCAACGCGCGGCTCGGGTTCCTGCTCGACGTCGGACTGGATTACCTGTCGCTCGATCGTGCGGCTGGGACGCTCGCGGGGGGCGAGGCGCAGCGCATCCGCCTGGCGACGCAGATCGGCTCCGGCCTCGTTGGTGTGCTCTACGTGCTGGATGAGCCGAGCATCGGCCTGCACCAGCGCGACAACCACCGGCTCATCGAGACGCTGCAGCGCCTGAAGTCGCTGGGCAACACGCTGATCGTCGTCGAGCACGACGAGGACACCATCGCCACCGCTGACTGGGTGGTCGACATCGGCCCGGGTGCGGGTGAGCACGGAGGTCAGATCGTCGTTTCCGGTCCGGTCAGCGACCTCATCGCCAGCCCGGACTCGATCACGGGGCAATACCTCTCCGGGCGTCGGTCCATCGCGATCCCGGAGGTGCGCCGCCCCAAGACGAAAGGCCGCGAGCTCACCGTCGTCGGCGCGCGCGAACACAATCTGCGCGATGTCACCGTCAGCTTCCCGCTTGGTCAACTCGTCGCCGTTACCGGCGTCAGCGGTTCGGGCAAGTCGACCCTGGTCAACGACATCCTTGCCTCGGTTCTGGTCAAACAGCTCAACGGCGCCCGAGACGTGCCCGGCCGCCACACCCGCGTCACCGGCCTAGAGCACCTGGACAAGGTCGTCCGGGTCGACCAGTCACCGATCGGTCGCACGCCGCGGTCCAACCCGGCGACCTACACGGGCGTCTTCGATCACGTACGCAAGCTGTTCGCCGAGACAACCGAGGCCAAGGTCCGCGGCTACCTCCAAGGCCGGTTCTCCTTCAACGTCAAGGGCGGACGCTGCGAGGCCTGCTCCGGCGACGGCACGATCAAGATCGAGATGAACTTCCTGCCCGACGTCTACGTCCCCTGCGAGATCTGCGGGGGAGCGCGCTACAACCGCGAGACGCTTGAGGTGCACTTCAAGGGCAAGACGATCTCCGAGGTCCTCGACATGCCGATCGAAGAGGCGGTCGAGTTCTTCGAGGCCGTCCCGGCGATCCGACGTCACCTGCAGACCCTTGTCGACGTCGGGCTGGGTTACGTCCGCCTGGGTCAGCCGGCCCCGACGCTGTCTGGTGGTGAGGCACAGCGGGTCAAGCTCGCTGCGGAGCTGCAGAAGCGGCAGACCGGTCGGACGATCTACGTCCTTGACGAGCCGACGACGGGGTTGCATTTCGAAGACATCCGCAAGCTGCTCGGCGTGCTCGGGCGTCTTGTCGACCAGGGCAACAGCGTGATCGTCATCGAGCACAACCTCGACGTCATCAAAACTGCCGACTGGGTCATCGACATGGGCCCGGAGGGCGGTTCGGGCGGCGGGATGGTCGTCGCCGAGGGAACCCCGGAGCACGTCGCGACGGTCGAGGCCTCGCACACCGGCCGCTTCCTCAAGGACGTGCTGGCCGGGCGCGGTCGCTTTAAGGCGGGCGACGCCGCACCCCAGGTGACGGCGCCGGCCAAGAAGGCGGTGAAGCGCGCAGCGAAGAAGCCGGTCAAGGCCGCGGCCCGCCAATCATCGCCGCGGCAAGGCAACCCCCCGGGCAGCGGCTAGCGTCTCTTCCCCCGTCACCGTCAACCGCACTGCTCGAGAGGCCCCACGCATGCCCCGCGCCCCCCTCGGTTCGATCCTGCTCGCCGGGGGTCTCGCCCTCGCAGCCGTGACCGTGATCGCCACGCCGATGAGCGTTGCCTTCGCCGTAGAGGGTGCCAGTCCCACGTCGGACACCTCGACGGCGACGATGGCGCCGAGCCCCCCTGCGACCTCGTCCAGCGTGGCGCTGACCACCTCAACGACGCGGGTTGTCTACGGCGTCAAACTGGGGTTCATCGGCGAGCTCAGGGATGCAGCGGGTGCGCCGGTTCAGGGCGCTCGCCTCGATCTGTTCTCTCGTACGCAGGGTCAAAGCGGCCGCATCCTGGTCGGCACCACCAGCACTGACGGCAACGGCCGCGGGCAGGTGGTGCTCGTGCCGCGCACCAGCGCCGAATATCAGATGCGCTACGCCGGCTCAGACACGGTCGCGCGCGCCGACAGCAACCTGGTTGCCTCCAACGTTCAACCGCGGGTGACCGGCGGCTTCACGCCCGCGGGGATCGCGTTGAAGCAGAGCTCGGTACTCCAGGGGTCGCTAGCGCCTGCCTACGCAGGGGCCAGGGTCAGCATCCGGCGCCGCGGCGGCGACGGTGCCTACCGCGAGGTCACCTCGGTGGCCGTCGGCAGCGATGGCGCCTTCCGCTGGGCGGTCACCCCCGGGGTCATCGGCAGTTCGGTGTTCCGGGTGGTTTTGCCCGCCGCGCCGGCCTATCTGCTGGCCTACTCAGCGCCGTTCAACTTGCAGGTCGACCCGCGCAACCTCCGTCTCGGCGATGGCGGTGGCGATGTCGCCAGTCTGGAGCGCCGATTGGCGGCGGTGAAGGCGGACGTCGGCCGGCTCGACGGCCGGTTCGACAGCGACCTGTTTCACGCGCTGATCACCTTCCAGAAGTCGCAGGACCTGCCGAGGACGGGTGTCTACGACCGGGCGACGAGCGCGCGCCTGGCCGCGCCGCGAGAGGTACGCCTGCGCTACCCCGCCGCGGGGCGGGCGATCGAGGTCAACCTCCGGCAGCAGGTGCTCTACCTCTCCGAGGGGGGCGTCCTACGACGCATGGTCGACATTTCGAGCGGCAACAACGCGCAGTACGTGTCTGAGGGCCAGACCTACAAGGCTTTTACGCCACAGGGAAGCTTCCGGATCGAGCGCAAA
Organism: Mycobacteriales bacterium; assembly: GCA_046596735.1. Lineage (GTDB taxonomy): Bacteria > Actinomycetota > Actinomycetes > Mycobacteriales > SCTD01 > RYN-124. The sequence continues at coordinate 13,979 of JBKJLP010000493.1, forward strand.
ATCGATGGCGTTCGGGTCAGCCGCCTCGGTGAGCTCTATCGCCCGGGCTATTTCTTCCGGGGTTGGGCCGTTCACGGCAGTAAGAGCGTCCCGGCCTACCCGGCCAGCCACGGCTGCCTGCGCGTGACCAACTCCGTACAGGACCGACTCTTCCCGTTGCTCACCATCGGCATCCCGGTCCACGTCTACGCCGGCTGACAAGAAGGCTTGCGTCTCCGTAGAAAAGTGATAAGAAGTGATATCACTTTTCTACGGGGGGAACGACATGAGCACGGATGCAGCAGTTCTTGAGGTCCAGGCAGTCCCCGTCGGGCATCACGGCGCCCGGGTCGAAGTCGAGGAGCGCACCGCAGGAGCGGTCAGCGGATGGCTTGGCGTGCTCGCCCTGCTGATTCTGCTTGCGCTTGCCGGTGGACTCGTCGCTCTCTTCGCAAACGGACCCTGGGGGGCGCTGGCGCTGTTGCCCTTGGCCCTGGCCCTCGTGGTTGCTTCGTCGCTGACGATCGTTCCGCCGGGGCAGACGGTGGTGGTGCAGTTCTTTGGCAGCTACGTCGGCACCCTGCGCAGTGATGGACTTTGGTGGATCCGGCCCTTGACGACGCGCCGCAAGGTGAGTGTGCGGGTGCGCAACTTTGAGACCAACATGCTCAAGGTCAACGACGCCGAGGGCAATCCGGTCGAGGTCGCGGCGATCGTCGTCTGGCAGGTCGCTGACACCTCGCGGGCAGTGTTCGCCGTAGACAGTTTCACCGACTTCATCTCCGTGCAGGCAGAGTCCGCGCTGCGGCACGTGGCGACCACGCATCCGTACGACAACTCGAACGAGTCGGGAACGTCACTGCGTGGCTCGACAGACGTCGTCGCTGCCGAACTAGCAGCAGAGGTTGCCACGCGGGTAGCCCTGTCCGGTCTGGAAATTGTTGAGGTCCGGATCAGCCACCTGGCCTACGCCCCCGAGATTGCTCAGGCGATGTTGCGCCGCCAGCAGGCGAGTGCCGTGGTCGCAGCCCGCGCCAGGATCGTCGAGGGCGCCGTTGGCATGGTGAAGCTGGCGCTTGAGCAACTCAACGAGCAGGACATCGTGGAGCTGGACGCAGAGCGCAAAGCCGCAATGGTCAGCAATCTGCTGGTGGTGCTGTGCAGCGACCAGCCGGCTTCACCGATCGTCAACGCTGGCTCGCTCTATTCGTGAGCGAACGTAAGCAAGTCCTGTTGCGCGTCGACCCGGCGGTCCACGACGCGCTACAGCGCTGGGCTGCCGATGAACTGCGGAGCGTCAACGCACAGGTCGAGCTGCTGGTCCGTCGGGCCCTGTCCGAAGAGGGGCGGATGCCAGCGCGGGCTGGGCCGCTCCCTCGGCGTGGTCGTCCCCCGAGCGTTTCCTCGGAAGGAAGTTAGTCCGCGAGGAGACGGGCCAGCAGCGCATCGATCGCGGACTGGCTGCGTTCCTCCCCGCACGGCACGACCTCCTCGGTCCGGTCGAGAAACTCCCGGATCAGCGGCCGCGGCACGGACACGCAGGCCGCGCGACCCGGACGCTCTAGCTCGAACCAGACCCGGTCAAGATTGCTGTCTGGGCGGATGCGGACCGATCCGTCACCGGTCGGTTCCTCTAGTCCATAGCGCAGGAAATCGCGCAGGATCACCCACTCGCCGCGGGGCAAGGAAGGGTGATCGGGTTGTGCAGTCAGGGTGAGGGCGACGGCCAACGGGTCGCTTGGCTGCCAGGTCAGGCGCATCACGGTCATGCGACCGCGGCCAGTGAGGCGTCCGTCATCGAGAACGACCTCGGTCGCGACCTCGTCCTGGATCACGGGTTCACGGTGACAGACCCGGTCAAGGGAGGTTGAACCGACCCCTCCGGACGTAGGCTTGACCCCGTGGCAGACCCGGCGTCGTATCGACCGGCGACGGGGACCATCCCGACCCAACCTGGCGTCTACCGCTTCCGGGACGACCGCGGTCGGGTCGTCTACGTCGGCAAGGCCAAGAGCCTGCGCAGCCGCCTGTCGTCGTACTTCCAGGACGTCGGCAACCTGCACCCGCGCACCCGGCAGATGGTCACCACCGCCACCTCCGTGGAGTGGACGGTGGTCAGCACTGAGGTCGAGGCGCTGCAGCTGGAGTACTCCTGGATCAAGGAGTACGACCCGCGCTTCAACGTCCGGTATCGCGACGACAAGAGCTATCCCTCGCTGGCCGTCACGCTCTACGAGGACTACCCGCGCTTGCAGGTCATGCGTGGCCCCAAGAAGAAGGGCGTGCGCTACTTCGGGCCGTACGCCCATGCGTGGGCGATCCGCGAAACGCTCGACCTGCTGCTCCGGGTCTTCCCGGCGCGCACCTGTAGCAACGGGGTGTTCAAGCGGGCCGGGCAGGTCGGCCGCCCTTGCCTGCTGGGCTACATCGACAAGTGCTCCGCTCCCTGCGTTGAACGCGTTACCCAGGAGGAACACCGCGCGATCGTCGACGACTTTTGCGACTTCATGGCCGGCTCGAGCGCCACGTTCCTGCGCCGACTGGAGAACGACATGGCCCAAGCCGCGCAGAACCAGGAGTACGAACGTGCGGCTCGCCTGAGGGACGACATCGGCGCCCTCACCCGCGCGGTCGAGAAGCAGACGGTGGTCCTCGCGGACGGTACGGACGCGGACGTCATCGCCGTCGCTGAGGACCAGCTCGAGGCAGCGATCCAGGTCTTCTACGTACGCGGGGGCCGGGTCCGCGGTCAGCACGGTTTCGTCGTGGACAAAGTGGAGGACCTCACGACGGCCGAACTGGTCGGGCAATTTCTTGCGCAGGCGTACGGCGAGGACGATCCCGATCCAGAACTGCCGGTGAACCGGCGCATGGAGGCGGGGGCCGGAGTCACGACCGGTGAAGGAGCCGACGTCCCGCGCGAGGTGCTGGTCCCGGCGCTCCCGCCGGACGCCCAGGCGATCACCGATTGGCTGTGCACGCTGCGGGGGACCAACGTCGTCCTGCGCGTCCCCCAGCGCGGTGACAAAAAGGCGTTGTTCGAGACGGTCGAGCGCAACGCGCAGCACGCTTTTGCGCTGCACAAGACCAAGCGGGCCAGTGACCTGACCGCGCGGTCCATGGCGCTGGCCGAGATCCAGGAGGCGCTCGGACTGGACCAGGCGCCCCTGCGCATCGAGTGCTTCGACATCAGCAATCTGCAAGGCACCAACGTGGTCGCCTCGATGGTCGTGTTCGAGGATGGTTTGGCGCGCAAGTCGGAGTACCGCCGGTTCGGGGTGAAGTCGGTGGACGGGCAGGACGACGTCGCCTCGATGAATGAGGTGATCCGGCGCCGGTTCGCCCGATACCTCGCCGAGCAACAGCAGACCGGTGAACTCGACGCCGCGGTGCCCGGCGAGGACAACCCCACGAACTCACCGATCGACCCGGAGACCGGCCGACCGCGCACGTTCGCCTACCCGCCGCAGCTGGTTGTGGTGGACGGCGGGGCGCCGCAGGTCGCCGCCGCCCAGCGGGCACTTGATGATCTCGGCATCGACGACGTGGCGTTATGCGGCCTGGCCAAGCGACTGGAGGAGGTGTGGCTCCCCGGACAGGACGAGCCGGTGATCCTGCCGCGGACGAGCGAAGGGCTGTATTTGCTGCAGCGGGTGCGCGACGAGGCGCATCGCTTTGCCATCACCTACCACCGTCAGAAGCGGTCGCGCTCCATGGTGGAGTCGGTTCTGGACGGAGTGAGCGGACTGGGGGAGACCCGTCGCAAGGCGCTGCTGCGACACTTCGGTTCGCTCAAGCGGCTGCGCGCCGCGACCGTCGACGAGATCATGGAGGTTCCGGGAGTGGGTCGACGTACGGCCGAGACCGTGGCGGCGGCGCTCGCTGGTGAAAGCGCGCCCGTGGCGTTCGATCCGGCGACCGGTGAGGTGGTGAGCTCGTGAGCGCAGCGCTTGAGGTCGTCGTGGTGACCGGCCTGTCCGGAGCCGGCCGCTCCACCGTGGCCAAGTCGTTGGAGGACCTCGGTTGGTACGTCGTCGACAACCTGCCCCCCGCGCTGCTCGCCACGATGGTCGACCTCGGGTCTCGCTCGCAGGGTGCGGTCGGCAAGATCGCGGTTGTCGCCGACGTGCGTTCGCGCGCCTTCACCTCCGACCTACGGACGGCCATCGATGACATCGAGCGGCTGGGGGTGCACCCGCGCGTGCTGTTCCTCGAGGCCAGTGATGAGGCCCTCGTACGCCGATTCGAGAGCGTGCGGCGACCCCACCCGCTGCAGGGTGACGGGCGGCTCGTCGATGGCATCCTGGCGGAGCGCCGCCTGCTCCTCGACCTACGCGGCGATGCGGATCTCGTCATCGACACGTCCCTGCTCAACGTGCACGAGTTGCGCAACAAGGTGCTGGCCGCCTTCGGGGAGGCGGGTGACGCCGAGGCGCTGCAGGTCACGGTCTTGTCCTTCGGCTTCAAATACGGGCTTCCCGTCGACGCTGACCTCGTCGCCGATTGCCGCTTCCTGCCCAACCCGCATTGGGTGCCCGAACTTCGCGCCAAGACGGGCCGCGACGCAGCGGTGAGCGATTACGTGCTGTCGCAACCCGGCGCACAAGAGTTCCTCGACGGCTACGAGGGCGTGCTCTCCGTGGTGGCCGACGGCTACCGGCGTGAGGGCAAGCACTACGCCTTGCTCGCGGTGGGGTGCACCGGTGGGAAGCACCGCAGCGTCGCCGTCGCCGAGGAGCTCGCCGCGCGGCTCCGGACGACGGGCGTGGACGTCAAGGTGTTGCACCGCGACCTGGGCCGCGAGTGACCGGCCCCAAGGTCGTTGCGCTTGGCGGCGGGCACGGACTCGCCGCGTCGTTGCAGGCCTTGCGTCAGGTGACTGAGCAGGTCACGGCTGTGGTGACCGTCGCGGACGATGGCGGCTCGAGTGGCCGTTTGCGTGCTGAGCTCGATGCGCTGCCCCCGGGTGATCTGCGGATGGCGCTGGCGGCGCTCGCCTCCGACGACGAGTGGGGAAGCACGTGGGCGAGGCTTCTCCAGCACCGGTTTGCCGGCAACGGACCGTTGAGCGGCCACGCCGTGGGCAATCTGCTCCTCGCCGGGCTGGCGGAGTCCACCGGCGACCCGGTGGTGGCCCTGGATCTGGTGGGCAAGGTTCTCGGGTGCACCGGCCGGGTCCTCCCGATGAGCCCGGTGCCGCTGCAGATCTGCGCCACGGTGACCGGACCAGAAGGTAGTTCCGGCGAGGTCGCCGGTCAGGTCGCCGTGGCCACCGCTTCGGGAGCGATCACCGACGTACGGCTGAGCCCGGTCGACCCGCCTGCCTGCAAGGAGGCGGTCAGCGCTGTCGATGAGGCCGACTGGGTGATCTTCGGGCCGGGGTCGTGGTTCACCAGCGTCTTGCCGCACCTGCTCGTCCCCGAGCTGCGCCACGCCCTGGTCAGGACGCGAGGCCGGCGGCTGGTCGTGCTCAACCTTGTCCCGCAGAGCGGCGAGACCGAGGGCTTCTCTCCCGAGGCGCACCTAGACGTGCTCAGGGCGCACTCGCCGGACCTTCGGTTGGACGTCGTCCTGGCCGACGAGGCGGCGGTCGTGGACAGGCGTGGTCTGATGGCGTCGGTGGAGTCAGCTGGCGGCCGACTCGTGCTTGCCCCTCTTGCGGTGACCGATGGCTCGCCGCGACATGATCCCAGCCGGCTCGCTTCGGCGTACGCACAGATCTTCGAGAGCTAGGAGTCCCATGGCGATGACGTCCGCGGTCAAGGACGAGCTGTCCCGCCTTGCGGTGATCAAGCCGTGCTGCCGCAAGGCCGAGATGGCCGCGATGCTGCGCTTCGCCGGTGGACTTCACCTGGTCGCGGGCAAGATCGTGGTGGAGGCCGAGCTCGACACCGGCAGCACGGCACGGCGGCTGCGCAAGGAGGTCGCAGAGGTCTACGGCCACGCCAGCGACGTCCACGTCGTCGCGGCGGGTGGCCTGCGCAAGGGCAACCGTTACGTCGTACGCGTCACCAAGGACGGCGAGGGGCTGGCCCGCCAGACCGGCTTGGTCGACGGGCATGGCCGGCCCGTACGTGGCCTGCCCCCAGCAGTCGTCAGCGGCGGAACCTGCGATGCCGCCGCTGCCTGGCGGGGGGCTTTCCTGGCGCACGGCTCGCTTACCGAGCCGGGTCGTTCGTCCTCCTTGGAGGTCACCTGCCCCGGCCCGGAGGCTGCGTTGGCGCTGGTCGGTGCGGCGCGCCGGATCGGGATCCAAGCCAAGGCCCGCGAGGTGCGTGGCGTCGACCGGGTGGTGATCCGCGACGGCGACATGATCCCAGCCGGCTCGCTTCGGCGTACGCACAGATCTTCG
>JBKJLP010000017.1:0-2914 GCA_046596735.1 Mycobacteriales bacterium
GCCAGGGAAGCCGAGCCCCAGCAGTCGCGCCACCTTGTCGAACGCCTCCCCCGCCGCGTCGTCGACCGTGTGGCCAAGCGGCTCGAGGCTGCGGGTCACGTCGTCCACCAGCAGCAGGCTGCTGTGGCCGCCGGACACCAGCATCGCGATGCACGGCTCGGGGAGCGGCCCGTGCTCGAGCACGTCGACGGCGACGTGCGCGGCAAGGTGGTTGACGCCGTAGAGGGGCAGGCCCAGACCCAACGCGTACGCCTTGGCGGCGGCGACACCGACGAGCAAAGCACCCGCCAGGCCAGGGCCACTGGTCACCGCGATCGCGTCGAGGTCGCTGAGTGCGACCCCGGCCGTGGCGAGCGCCCGGTGCACGGTCGGGATCATCGCCTCCAGGTGCGCCCGGCTGGCGACCTCTGGCACGACCCCGCCAAAGCGCGCGTGCTCGTCGACCGACGACGCGATCGCATCGGCGAGCAGCGTGGTGCCCCGCACGATCCCGATACCGGTCTCGTCGCAGGACGTCTCGATCCCGAGGACCAGCGGCTCGTTGGTCATGGCCGCACCATGACCAGGGCATCGGTGCCGCTGGGTTGGTAGTAACCCCGCCGGATGCCCTCGCGGCGGAAGCCGAACCGCTCGTACAGACCGATGGCGCAGGCGTTGTCGGCGCGGACCTCGAGGCTGACTCTCGCCTGCCGCCGTACTCCCGCCTCGTCCAGCAGCGCCTGCAGTAACCGGGCGCCTAAGCCTTGCCGCTGCGCGTCCGGCGCGACGCCGAGGGTTTGCACGAACGCCTCGTCCGGGTAGTCGCACAGCCCGGCGTAGCCCTGCACCTGGCCAGCGTCGACGGCCACCAGGTAATGGCGCGTCCCCACCTGCCCCAACTCCGACCAGAAGGTCCGGGCCGTCCAGGGCTCGGCGCCAAACACCTGCTGCTCGATCGCCAGGACCTCGGGCAGGTGCCACCAGCGCATGCGCGCGAGATCCGTCATGCCGTCACGGTCTTGGCTGCGCCCGGGATCTGGGCATCGGGCCGACGCAAGTACATCGGGGTCAGCGCGGTCACCGGAGTCTGCGCGGCGAGGACGGCCAGGCGCGCCGCAGACGGGTAGCGCGGCCGGTCCAGCAGCACCCGGCCGGCGAACGCCGCCTCGTGTACGAAAGCGCCGTCGCCGAGCAGCGGCAGGTCCGGCCACGCCGCGGCCCGTTCGGCCAGCTCGGCCGGCAGGCAGACGTGGGGCCCGTCCACCCGGCCGTCGTCGTCGTAGCGCGCCCAGTAGACCTCGCGCCGACGGGCATCGGTCACCGCAAGGCGAGCGCCGTCACCCAGTCCGTCCAACGAGCAGCAGCCGTACGCCGGAATGCCGAGCGCGTCGGCCAGCGCAGCAGCCGTCACGATGCCGACCCGCAGCCCGGTGAACGGCCCGGGACCCAGCCCCACCGCCACCGCACCGAGGTCACGCCGGTCAACTCCCGCGTCAGCCAGCGCCCGCTCGATCCCGCTGGAGAGCAGTTCCCCGTGCCGCCGCGCGTCGACCACGACCTGCTCGGCCAGCACGCACGCGTCGTCGGTCTCGACCAGCGCCACGGACACGGCCGGCGTCGAGGTGTCGAGACCGAGGACCAGCACCGGGTCAGGTTAGAACGCTGCCGGTCAGCCCTCGCGGTAGGCGTCGACCAGCTCGCGCTTGAGCACCTTGCCGGACGGACCTAGCGGCAGGGAGTCGACGAAGATCACCCGCCGCGGATACTTGTAGGCCGCCAGTTTGGTCTTGGACCAGGCCGACAGGTCCTCGGCGCTGATGTCCTCGTTCGGGTCCTTGATGACGACCGCGCAGACCTCTTCGCCGTACTGCGGGTCGGGCAGTCCGATCACGGCGACCTGCGCGACGGCCGGGTGGCGCAGCAGCGCCTCCTCCACCTCGCGCGGGTAGATGTTGTAACCGCCGCGGATGACCATGTCCTTCTTGCGGTCGACGATCGTGACGTAGCCGTCAGCGTCCTTGGTGCCCAGGTCCCCGGTACGGAACCAGCCGTCAACAATCGCCGCCGCCGTCGCCTCGGGCTTGTTGAGGTAGCCCTTAAAGACGTTGTGCCCACGCACGACGATCTCGCCGAGTTCGCCGGTCGGCAGCAGCTCGATCGACTCGTCCAGCTCGGCCTTGGCGATCTCGACATCCACACCCCAGATCGCCTTGCCGACCGTGCCCGGCATCGGCGTCATGTTGACCTGATTGAAGGTCGCGACCGGCGAGGTCTCGGTGAGGCCGTAGCCCTCGAGGACGTCGGTGCCGAACACCTCGGCAAACTTCTCGAGCACCGCCAGTGGCAGGGCGGCGCCACCGGACAGCGCAGACTTCAGCGTGGGCCGCAGCTCGGAGGTCTTAGCCGCCTCGAGCAATCCGACGTACATCGTCGGGACGCCCATGAAGATCGTGCACTTCTCGTCGACCAACAGCTGCAGCGCCGCGGCCCCGTCGAACCGAGGGAGCAGGACGACGGAGGCACCGGTGTAGAAGGCGGTGTTCATGCAGCAGGTCTGACCGAAGGTGTGGAACAGCGGCAGGCAGCCGAGCACGACGTCGGTTTCGTCAATGTCGAACGAGTGCATGGCGGAGGCGACGACGTTCATCATCACGTTGAGGTGGGTGATCTCGGCGCCCTTGGGCTGGCCGGTCGTGCCACTCGTGTAGAGGATGACGGCGGTGTCCTCGGGTTCGCGCGGCACGATCGCCTCGACCGGGGTCGCGCCGCCCGCGAGCTCGTCGAGCCGGGTGATGCCCGTGTCGGACGCCGCGTCCTCCATCACCGAGAGCACCGGGATTCCGGCCAGCTCCGCGCCCTTGGCTCCCTCGCCGAGCAGCGGCGCTGCACAGATCAGCGCCTTGGCGCCGGAGTCGCGCAGGACGTACTCGATCTC
>JBKJLP010000079.1:0-2881 GCA_046596735.1 Mycobacteriales bacterium
GGACCGACGACCAGGGACCGGCTCGCCAGCAGCGTCAGGAGCCGACCACGGTCGACGTCCGGGACGAGCAGCACGCTGTGCGCGGCGTCGGACTCCAGCACCAACGTGGCGGTCGGAAGGCCGGGGGGGATGCGTTCAAAGCCCGTGGCCGGGATGAGGACACAGGTCAGCGTGTGCGGCGCCGACCAGTCGGCGCGCTCGGCCGCCGCGGTGAGGGCATCGGGCTCGGCGCCGTTGAGGAGGGCCCGGGCGAGGAGCTCGAGGTAGCGCTCCCGCACCCGGCCGCTGGTGGCGAGCTCGTCGGTGTGACCCGCGACGCTCGCCCCCGACAGCTCATCGATGTAGGCGAAGACCAACTCGGCGAAGTCGGCCAGCGACTGCGGCTGCAGGCCGGTCTCCAGGGACACCGCCGCCATCTCCCTCCAGGCGACCCGGGCCCCGATCCGGTACGCCGAGAGCAACGCATCCATCGTTCGCCCACTGCGGGCCTCACCCCGGCCCAGCGCGTACGCACCCTCGAGCGTCGGTGCGAGAGGCGAGCCGGGGTCCGCGCCCTCAGGTTGCGCTGCGAGGGTGAGGAAGCCGGCCAAGGCCATGCTCACGGCGCGCTCGATGTTGACGCCGAGGTCGTGGCTGAGGCTGTCGCCGTAGCCCGGCACCTCGGCCATGACGGCCGCGACTGTCTGCTTGGAGACGCGGGGCAACTGCTCCCGCAACGCCGCCGCAACCGCCCCGTCCAGCCCCAGGCTGCGGGCCGTCACGGAATTGTTCGCTGAGAACAAAACATCACCGGAGATCCACCGTTCACGGTCAGGACACTACTCCGCCGAGCGCCCAGACTGGTGACATGAGCCCCAACGCCTCCCCCTCGCTGCGGACCCGCCTGCTGGACCTCGCGTCCTCCCTCACGACGCCGCTGGTCCCCACCGACTACCTCGACCTCGTCGCCCCCCTGTCCAACCCGGCGCAGCTGCGCGGCAAGGTCGTGGCGGTGCGTCCGGAGACCCGCGACGCGGCGACCCTCGTGATCCGTCCCGGCCGCGGCTGGGACGGGCACACCCCCGGTCAGTACGTCCGGATCGGCGTCGACATCGACGGCGTCCGCCAGTGGCGCACGTACTCCCTCACGGGTCCGATGGTCGACGGCTGCATCACGGTCACCGTGAAGGCCATCCCCGACGGCCTCGTGAGCAACCACCTGGTCCGGTCCTTGAAGGCCGGGACGGTGCTGCACCTGGACCAGGCTGCCGGCGACTTCGTCCTGCCTGCTGAGCTCCCGGCGAAGGCGCTGTTCATCACCGCCGGCAGCGGGATCACCCCGGTGATGGGCATGCTCCGTCACCGCGAGCTCACCGACGCCGTCCTCGTCCACTCCGCCCCGACCTCGGACGACGTCATCTTCGCCGCCGAGCTGCGCGCCCTCGCTGCGGCCGGTGGGGTCACGCTGATCGAGCAGCACACCGACGCCGACGGCATGCTCACCGTCGACGACATCGCAGCGCTCGTCCCCGACCTGGCCGAGCGCGAGATCTGGGCCTGTGGCCCGTCCCCGATGCTCGACGCCATCGAGGAGCACGTCGCCGGGCTCGGCAACCTCGACCTGCTGCACATCGAGCGCTTCCGTCCGGCCGTGATTGTGACGGGCGAGGGCGGCACGCTGACCTTCGGCCGCACGGGCACCTTCGTCGAGGCGAACGGCGCGACTCCGATCCTTCAGGCCGCCGAGGACGCCGGAGTGCTGATGCCGTCCGGCTGCCGCATGGGCATCTGCTTCGGCTGCGTCCTGCCCCTGCGCGAAGGCGCCGTCCGCGATCTGCGCGACGGCACCCTGACCGTCGCTGCCGAGGGCGACAACGTCCTCATCCAGACCTGCATCTCTGCCGCTGCCGGCGCCTGCGTCATCGACCACTGACCCTCGTCCCCCCCAAGGAGCCCCCATGACCAGCATCCAGAACAAGCCGCACAACCCGATCGCCCACCTGTCCGAGCAGGACATCACCGACATCGGCGTCGCCCTTGACGCCATCCGCGCTGAGATCCTCGCGAGCCGCGGGGAGGCCGACGCGGCGTACATCCGCAAGGTCATCGACGTGCAGCGCTCCCTCGAGCTCGGGAGCCGCGCGGTCCTGCTCGGCTCGCTCTTCCCGCCCTTCTGGTTCCTCGGCACCGCCGGCCTGAGCGTCGCGAAGATCCTGGAGAACATGGAGATCGGCCACAACGTCATGCACGGCCAGTGGGACTGGATGCGGGACAGCACGATCCACTCCACGACCTGGGAGTGGGACAACGCGACGCCGTCCGACATGTGGAAGCACTCGCACAACGAGCTGCACCACGCCTACACGAACGTGCTCGGCAAGGACAACGACCTCGGCTACGGGATCATGCGGGTCGACGAGGACCAGAAGTGGGCGCCGGCTTATCTGGGCCAGCCGCTCTACAACTTCCTCAACGCCTGCTTCTTCCAATACGGCATCGCGGCCTACGACCTGGAGATCGGCAAGTACCTCAAGGGCCGCAAGGACAAGGCCGCGTTCAAGAACCAGGTGCGCGGCGTCTTCGGCAAGATCAAGAAGCAGGTCACCCGCGACTACCTCGTGCACCCGCTGCTGTCCGGTCCGTCCGCGCTGACCACCCTCGGTGCCAACGTGACCGCCAACCTGGTCCGCAACCTCTGGACGCACTCGGTCATCATGTGCGGCCACTTCCCCGAGGGCGTCGAGACCTTCACCAAGACCTCCATCGACGGCGAGACCCGCGGCGAGTGGTACCTGCGCCAGATGCTGGGTGCCGCCAACATCTCCGGCGGCGAGCTCACCCACCTGATGACCGGCAACCTGTCGTTCCAGGTCGAGCACCACCTCTACCCGGATCTGCCGAG
>JBKJLP010000086.1:0-2541 GCA_046596735.1 Mycobacteriales bacterium
GCAGGCCGTTGCCGTCGCTGACGCCGACGTCAAGGGCGGCGCTGCTGACCAGGACTACGCCGTCGAACGCATGCTGATGGCCGTCACCCAGGCGCGGGGGACCGGCTGATGACCGCCCTCGAGACGAGCAGCCAGGACCCGACACCGAGCGCGCCCCGCAGCCGGCCGCTCTACCCGCGTCTGCTGCGGCTGCGCCACATCGCGCCCAACGCCTGGCAGCGGGCGGCGCTCGGCGAGGGCGCGTTGATCGTCGCGGTTCTGCTCGTGTTGGCCGACTTGGCCAGCGCCTGGACGCTGCTCGTCCTCCCGCTCGCCGTGGCGGGGGTGGTCAAGGCCCACGACGTGCTGGCCGGCCTGCTCCACACCCAGCCCGTGATCGGCGACGAGCCGATGGTGGACGATGCCGACTCCTGGTACGAGGACGGCCCCTACGACGGGTACGACGAGGGCGCACCGGACGACCAGGCTTAGCTCAGGCCGCTGGGAACGCAGAACGGCGCCGCGCTCCCAGCGGGAGCCCGGCGCCGATGTGCGGTGCTGGGGGAGCAGTTAGCTCTTGGTGCTGGCGAGCTGCTCGGTCCGCTTGGCCAGCGCGCTCTTGCGGTTGGCGGCCTGGTTGGCGTGGATGATGCCCTTGCTCGCGGCCTTGTCCAGCGCGCGGTTGGCGCTGCGCATCAGCTCGGTCGCCTTCGTGACGTCGCCGGCGTCGGCGGCCTCGCGGAACTTGCGTACCGACGTCTTGAGCGCCGACTTGACCGACTTGTTGCGCACTCGCGCCTTCTCGTTGGTCTTGATGCGCTTGAGCTGGGACTTGATGTTGGCCACGGTGGAGCGTCCTCGTTCTGTTGGTCTGGGGTAGGCGAGCCGCGACCGCGAGCTCACACGTGGCGACAACGGTACCGCAGACCGCCTCGCAGTAGTGGTGTCCTGTGTCTCAGCTCACCAGCCGGTGCGTTGGCGCAACCACGCGGCGGCCACGCGCGCCTGAGCGGCTTGGAACGCCCGCACGCCGCCGATGCCCGCCGGTGCCGGTTGTCGCGACGCGTCCTCGAAGTAGCCACTGATCCCGGCGACCAGGGTCGTGACCACCGAGGGCGCAGCCGCTCGCCCGGCCTGCGTGCGCAGCAGCAGCGCACCCGGGTCGCCCGCGCCCTCGAGCACCGCACTCGGCACGAAGCCGACGACGTCCAGCACCGGGGCCCCGACGCAGGCGTGCGGCCAGTCGACCAGGGTCACCCGGCCATCGCCCCGTACGAGCATGTTGTCGCTGCGAGCATCGACGTGCAGGAGCCGGTCGCCGCTGACCGCATCGGGCCAGGTCGCCTCCAGCTCGACGAGGTCGGTCAGGTGCGTGCGCTGCCAGGGCAGCAGGTCAGCCGGCGGGCGCTCGGCCAGTGCTGACCAGCGACCGAACGTGTCGGCCAGCCGCTGCTCGGCCGCGGGGAGGCCGACCGGCCCGGCAATCGTGCTGAGTCGATCCAGCGCGACCAGGGCAGAGGCCAGCTCGTCGGGGGTCCAGGGCAGCCGCGGTGACCGGCCGGGCACCTCGTCGAAGACGAGTACGACCCAGCCGCCCTCGTCGTAGCTGCCGAGCAGCGCTGGTGCATCCGCGGCTGTCGGCAGGAGCCGGTTGATCTGCGCTTCCTCCCGGTGCATACCGGGGGTGTCCGGGTTCAGGGCGACCGATGCCGCCTTGACGAACGCGCGCCGGCCCGAGGTGCAGCTGACCCGCGCGGCGACACCCGGGGAGAAGCCACCGGCCTGTGACTCGGCGGCGACGACCTGCGACCCCAGCGTCGAGGTCACCCAGCCGCGCACCTCGGCGGGCAGGTCCTCGTACGGCGGTCGGCTCATGGTTCACCCTCACAGCTCGCGCAACCTGTTTCCCGCTGCCAACGGTGCGAGAATGGGACGTGCCCACGACTGACCCGGCGATCATTCGCAACTTTTGCATCATCGCGCACATCGACCATGGCAAGTCGACGCTGGCTGACCGGATGCTGCAGCTCACCGGCGTGGTCGACGCGCGCCAGATGCGGGCGCAGTACCTCGACAAGATGGACATCGAGCGCGAGCGCGGCATCACCATCAAGGCGCAGAACGTCCGGCTGCCGTGGACCGCTGATGACGGCCGCGACTACGTCCTGCACATGATCGATACGCCTGGGCACGTCGACTTCACGTACGAGGTCTCGCGCTCGCTGGCGGCCTGCGAGGGCACCCTGCTGCTGGTGGACGCGGCCCAGGGCATCGAGGCGCAGACCCTGGCCAACCTCTACCTGGCGCTCGAGAACGACCTGCACATCATCCCGGTGCTCAACAAGATCGACCTGCCCGCTGCCCAGCCTGACAAGTACGCCGCGGAGATCGCGAAGATCATCGGGTGTGAGCCCGACGAGGTGTTGCGGATCAGCGCGAAGACCGGCGTCGGGGTGACCGCAGTGCTGAACGCGATCGTCCGGGACGTGCCCCCGCCAGCGGGGGTGCTGGATGCTCCGGCGCGAGCCATGATCTTCGACTCGGTCTATGACAGCTATCGGG
>JBKJLP010000129.1:0-7635 GCA_046596735.1 Mycobacteriales bacterium
GGCCACGGGCAGAGTCACCCCCCGTCCAGAGTGTGGCGCTCGTCACCACTTTGCCGATACCGTATGCCTCTGACCCAAACCGGTCCATGCCTGACAAAGCTGGCCCTCGGAGGCACCGTGATCAAGCGATTCCCTTTCACCTCGGTCGCGATCGCGACGATGGCGCTGCTGACCTTCGGCGCGCAGCCCGCCTCTGCCGCGCAGGCCGCCTGCCTCTCCCCGGATTGCGTGGATAGGACCGGCGGCATCTTGGGCGGCATCACCGGTTTCTTCATCGGCCTGTTGATCGGGCTCGCGGCGGCAATCATCGGCGCCTTCGTCGCCTACCGCGCCGGAGTCAAAGCCGCAGGCAAGCGCCGCGACCTGCCGTAGCGATCGCCTTAGGGCTGCGGTGTCGAAAACTCCACCGGAGCTTCGAAAGCAGCCCGCCGCGCGGCACGTCGAAGCGCGTTCAGGACAGCCGGGCCGGTGACGATGACGAGGACGGCCGTGGTGAGGGCCCGGCCGATGTCAAAGCCGAGGGACGTCGCGAGGCTGAACAGCGCGAAGGCGTGCAGGTTGTCGAGGGCTCCGCGCGCAGCATCGAACGACAGCGCCGTCTGATCGCCCAGGACAAAGGGCCAGAACGACAGATTGAGCAGCGCGCCATACAGCAAGGACGCGAAAACTGAATAGGCCGCGAGGAGGGCGATCTCCGCGCGGCCGCGGGCCCGCGGCAGCAGCCCGGCGCCCAGGCCGAGCCACGCCGCGGCGAGCATCTGGAAGGGAAGCCACGGTCCGACCCCGCCGGTCAGCAGCGCCGAGGAGAACAACGTCGTTGCACCGAGGACAAAACCGAAGCCGGGCCCCAGGACGCGCCCGGACAGCACGAGCAAGAAAAACACCGGTTCGATGCCAGCAGTGCCGGCGCCGAGGGGTCGCAGGGCGGCTCCGATGGCGCTGAGCACCCCGAGCATCGCCAGCGCCTTGGTGTCGATGCCGCCCTCGGCCACTTCGGCCAGGACGACCGCCAGCATCACCGGGAGCAGCAACGCGAAGACCAGCGGTGCACTGGTCGAGTCGAGCGGCGCCCCCGAGTCGACAAGGAGCGGCCACACAAAGGCAGCCAGCCCGCCGATAGTGGCCAGGATCAGGGCGGCTGCGGCCCGTGGTCGGACGTGCACGGCGCGGAGCTGCCGGGTCGCTGTGATCGTCGTCATGACGGCCTCGACCCGGCCAGCGCTTCGGTCACCTGCTGCACGGTCAGCCACGGAGCAGGACTCAGAATCTTGGCTACCTGCGGCGCGAAGATGGGCGAGGACAGGACCACGTCCGCGGTGGTGCCGTCAGCGACGACCTCGCCCTCGGCCAACACCACCACCCGGTCACAGGTTGCAGCGACGAACTCGACGTCATGCGTCGACACCACGACGGCGCGCCCCGCTGCGGCCAGGTCGCGCAGCAGCGCTCCCAGTCGCGCCTTGGCTTCGTAGTCGAGACCACGCGTCGGCTCGTCGAGCAGGATGACCTCGGGCGAGGCCACCAACTGCACGGCCAGGACGAGGGCGAGTCGCTGGCCTTCGGAGAGGTCGCGGGGGTGCGCGTCGCGCGGCAGATCGGGCACCAGCGAGGTCAGTAGCGCGGATGCCGAACCACTCGGTCGACCCGACTCCAGATCGGCTTGGTGGAGTTCGGCCGCAACGGTCTCGAGGTAGAGCAGGTCGGCTGCCGTTTGCGGGACCAGCCCGACGAGGGCCCTGGCTTGGGCGGCAGATTGGGCGGCCGGGTCCTGGCCGGAGACGCTGACGCTGCCTGCGGTGCGGCGGCCCGAGCCTTGCAGCGCCCACAGCAAAGACGACTTACCCGAGCCGTTGCGCCCCATCAGCCCGCAGACCTGGCCATGGTGCAGGTCGAGGCTGACGCCGCGAACGGCCGGCACGGTGCCGTACCGCACGACAACGCCCTTGCAGCGCAAGGCGATCTCGCCCGTCAGGCGGTGCGGGGTCGGCTGCAGGGTGGACAACTGCGCGCGCAGCGGTGCGGCCACCCTCCGTGCATCGCGTACGGACAGGGGGAGCGGCTGCCAACCGGTAAGCCGACCGAGCTCGACGACGGGCGGGGCGGGCACGTCCGCTGTCATCATCTGCTCGGGAAGCCCGGAACGGACCGAGCCGTCGCCGGGCAAGAACAGCACGCGGTCGGCGTACTGCAGCACTCGCTCGAGCCGATGCTCGGCCATGACGACGGTGACCCCGAGGTCGTGCACGAGGCGGGTGACCGCGGCGAGCACTTCTTCCGCGGCAGCCGGGTCCAGTGCGGAGGTCGGCTCGTCGAGAACCAGGATCCGTGGGTGCGAGGTCAGCACCGCCCCGATCGCCACCCGCTGCTGTTGCCCGCCGGACAGGTCGCGCAGCGCTCGCGAACGCAGGTCGGCCAGCCCGAGCAGGTCCAGCGTTTCCTCGACCCGCTTGCGCATGACGTCGTTGGACAGGCCCAGTTGCTCGGTGCCGTAGGCAAGTTCTTCCTCGACGGTGTCGGTCACGAACCCGGCTAACGGGTCCTGGCTCACGACGCCAACGATGTCGGCGAGCTCCCGGGGCGGGTGGGTCCGGGTGTCGCGACCGTCGACGACAACGCGGCCGGCGAGGGTGCCGCCGGTGAAGTGCGGCACGAGGCCGTTGAGGACACCGAGGAAGGTGGACTTGCCGGCGCCGGTGCGGCCGAGCACCAAGCAGAGTTCGCCCTCGTCCAGTTGCAGGTTGACGTCACGCAGCACCGGATGATCGGAGTCGGGGTACGTCACGGTCACGTGCTCGAGCCGGATCATGCGGGCTGCACCGCGGGGGTGCGCACGGTTACCGGACGCGGCTCGGGCAGTGGTGAGAGCCACGCCGGGAGGACGCCGAGCAGAACGGCGAGCAAGGGCAGGAGCGGCAGGTCCGGCCAGCTCAGTGGGTCCAGGGTCGGGTTCAGCAGCAGCGGGTCATAACTGCTGGACACGAGCACGATCCCCGCACACACGATTCCGCAGCCGGCCACGATCCACTCCGGGCCGCGCCACGGGTCAGGCCGATACGTGCTGCGCTGGATCCGGCGGCCGCCGAGGACCAGGCCACCGCCGGACAGTGCGATGCCCGCAGCAAGAGCACTCACGCCGAGCTGCGGAGGCGCGGTGCCGTCGAGCAGTCCGTAGAGCCCCAGACACAGGCCGAGCAGTCCGGTGAGGACAAGCGCGGAGGTCGTACGACGTAGCCCAATCGGAACGTGTCGTGATCGGCCGTAACCGCGCGAGTCCATGGCGGCAGCGAGCAGCAGGGATCGCGACAGTGCGTCCTCGAGGACGGGCACGGCAACGGCTCGCACGGCTCGCAATCCCTTGCCGGGAGCAGCACGCAGACGCCGGGCCCGGCGGACGCGCAGCACGCTGTCGACCATCTGCGGTGCGAGCGTCAAGGCAACGACGACGGCGGAGCCGATTTCGTACAGCGCCGGGGGCAGCGAGCGCAGTGCCCGCTTGGGGTTGGCCAGCGCGTTGGCGGCACCGACGCAGCACAGGAGAGCGCCTAGCCGAAGCCCCTCGTACACCGCGCCGAGCAGTCCCTCTGCGGTCACCGGCCCGCCAAGGGTGACGCCCTGGGCCCACGACGGCAGCGCCAGTCTTGGCAGGGTGAACAGGACGTGCCCTTCGTCGTTGGCGCCGAGAATCACGTTGAAGATCACCCGCAGCAGGACGACAAGCAACGCCAGGATCAGGTAGGCCGGGAAGGCGCGCGCCCACGGCGCGCGGCTGCGCCGGGAGACGACGACGTAGGTCACGACGGCGAGCAGAACGCCGATGAGCAGCGGGTTGGTGGTGCGGCTCACCGCCGCCGCAAGCCCGAGAGCCCATAGCCACCAGGCCATGGGGTGCAGCGGGCGCGGTAGTGGCTCGGTCCACGCCACGTCAGGCCCGTTCGTCGCGACGTCGCCGCAGAAAGGTGGTGGCTCCAGCCGCGAGCAACATGGCAACGAGTCCAGCCGCGAGGAGCGCGCCGTTCGCACTGCTGGTCCGCGCTGGCGTCGGGCTGTCGCCGGCCGGCGGCCTGAGGGCGGCGGCTGAGGTCGTCGCGGGTGTCGACGCCGTAGGAACTGCCTGGCTCGCGACGGGCGCTGCCGTGTCAGGGGAGCCTGACGGCGCCCTCGTCGCCTTGGCGGCCTCGCGCAACGGTGAGGCGGACGGCCGAGGCACTGCCGCAAGGGGGCTCGCGGCAGGGCTTGCCGTGGGGCTCGAGGCGGGGCGGGCAGCCGTGCGCGGCGGAGGTGCGGACGGCGGGTCGCCAGCACCGAAGGCCCAGCCCTCGACGCTGCCCGGCGGCGGGTCAAAGTCGCCGGCCCCACTGCTGCTGTAAGACCAAGCGCCGCCTGGCTTGGCATGCCAGTAAGACCAGTAGGCCTCCTCAGGGGAGGTCCGCTGGCAGGGATCGTTCGCGGGCTTGCCGTCAATGCGGCAGAGGAAATAACCCGGCACCTGGGCGGCACGGGTCGGCGTAAAACCTGCCTGCCGCAGAGCCGCGATGCCCGACGGGGGGTCGGTATCAGTGCACCGGACCTGCTGGCCGCCGCCGAGGGAGGCGAAGTCCACGACGACGGTGACACCGCCGCCCTGGGAGCAGGCAGCCGCCACCGCCGGCGCCGCGGGGAGGGCCAGAGCCGTCCCCATCAGCACCGTCAGGGCGGCTACCTGCAGCCGCATTAGGAGATGGCCAGCCGGCGCGTGTTGGACGTCCCGGCGACGTTCTGCAGGTCACTGCCGGTGCGTACGACAAAGTCGAACGTCCCGGTGCCGGTGAAGCGACGGGTCAGCGACCAGTCACCCGACTGAGCATCCGCGCGGGTCTGCGCCGTCAGCACCTGGCCGGTCCCGGTCAACCGGTACAGGCTGACGATCAGACCGCCGGACCGAGCCGGCACGCTGCGTCCGGAGAACACGAACGTGCGTACGTCGGTGCGTGCGGCGTTCAGGCTCAGGCCGGTGGCCACGTTGATGACGCGCTGCGGCGTGGCAGCGCCGCCGCGGGTCTGCGCGTACAGCCGGGTGTTGGTCAGTGGGCGCACCGACCAGGTGACGACGCCGCTCGCTCCGACGGTCGCCGTGCGTACGACGGAGAACGTCGTCGAAGGGCGGCTGTAGGCGATCAGGTCAACGATGCTGTTGGCCGGCGCGTGGACGGTGATCGACGCGGGCGCGGTGACCAGAATCGTCGTGTCGCCGAGCTCGAGCGTCGCCTGCCGCTGGACCGAGCGGGCCGCGGACTGGAAGGTCTTACCGCTGAGTGCGGGTAGCGCCTGCGCCGTGGCGAACACGTCGCTGCCGGACGCCGACGCGGCACCCGTACGCAGTCCGCCGTCGGCGTTCTGCTGCGAGGTGAGGTAGTCGACGGCCTTGCCCGTGTTGGCTGCGACGGCGTTGAGGCCAGCGACGGCGTAACCGGTCGAGTTGACCGGGGCCTCACCGGGGAAGCTGCCGTCCGCCTTCTGCTGACCGGTAAGCCAGGTGGTCGCGGAGGTTGCGGCGGAGGAGTTGCCCTGACCGGCAGCGGCGAGTGCCTGCAGCGCCAGCCCGGTCGCGTCTGCTGACCCGGTGCACGGCTTGCCTGCCTCGGGGAAGCTGACCGGGAAAGCCCCGTCCGGGCACTGCCCGCTGACGAGACCCTGGACGACTGTGTCGGTCGGCTGCCCGGCCCGCTGCAACGCGAGTAGGGCGAACGACTGACCGAACAGGTTGGCGTAGTTGCCGTACGAGCTGCGGTCGGCGAAGCGGCCGCCCGTCGTCTGCAGCGACGTTAGCTGGGCGACGAGGTCGACCCCGCCGACCTTCGTGGCGTCGCCGCCGGACGCGGCAACGACGAACGCGAGCTTGGCGGTGGCGCCGACGTAGGCCGCGTCCGCCTTGTCGCCGGGCGCGCCCTGGGTGTAGCTCTTGACGGCCTCGGGGGCTTCGACGCTGGTCAGCGTGCGACCCAGGGTGGCGTCCTGGCCGCCGGCGGCCAGCAGCGCGATCGCGGCGTCCAGACTCCGGCCGTAATCGGTGTAGGTGACTTCATGCCCCGTGTCGTCGAGATAGCGGCCGATGACGGTTCCGGCATCGCTGACGTGGGAGGCGAGGAACGCCGCGGCTGCGGCGATCGTGGGGTCGGCCGCGGGGGCGGCGACGGCGGGACCAGCGACGGCAAGGGTGCCGGCGCTGAGGGTGGTGGCGAGCAGCGCCGGCACGAGGGTGCGGCGCAGAGTGAGCGAAGGCATAAGAGCCCTTTCATGAGCGGTCCGTGACGAAAGCCACGGCCGCCCAGAACGCAGACACCCTCACAACCGGTGAAAAAACCCGGTGGCGAGGGCGAGAACGGACTGATCGTCCGGGCTCCGCCCCGCTGACCTCGACGGTACGAAGGAGCCGCTCGCTCCCGGCGGGCGTTCCGGCTCGCACCCCGGGGGGTGCCTACGGTTGCGGGTCAGCGCCGGAGTTTGACCGGCTTTCCCCATGGGAGCGCATTCGGATAGTGCAAGGTCGAGCATACGACAGGCGCCTGCGTGCGAGCCAAACGGTGACGCGAGAAAAGGGGTAGATACCCAGGCGAACCGGTCCTAGGATTCGCGCCACCGAAGGGGGCGGCCATCGAGACCGACGTACCAGAGGCCGTTGCAGGGCGGCTCGCCAGGCTTGTCACCGCCGTCCGATCGTTGTCCCGACGCTTTCGGACCTCCCCGCAGATCCTTGCCGTGGGCATGCTCCCCTCGATCAGCCGTCTGCTGACCGCCCTGGCGACCGCCGGCGTGACGACCGGCGTTCTGCTGCCGATCGCTATGACCCTGGCCATCGGTGCGCTGATCGGTTCGTTGCCGGCCCTCGTGCTCGCCGGTCCCGACTCCTCTGCGATGGACCACACCTGGCGGGCTTTCACCCTGGTGGCGGTGCTGTACGTCGCACAGCAGACCGTGCTTCCGCTGCTGAACCTGTGTACCGACCGGCTGTCGGCTCGGTTCGCCGAACGGTTGCAGTTGCGGGCTATGCACTGCGTTGCCGCTGCTCCCGGCACGGCGCACCTTGAGGATCCCGACACCCGCGATGACATCGAGCGGGCCACGGGCCAGGCAGGAGGCTGGTTCCCAGGTCCTGTCATTAGCGTCATGGGCAGGCTGTGGACCAGCCGGCTCGGTGCGCTCGGGTCCACCGCCTTGATCGCGCACTACCACTGGTGGGTGGCACTACCTGTCCTCATCGCGCCACTTGCGGGGCTGTCGTTCTGGCGGCAGTTCTACACCCGCAGCACTGATGCGCTGTTCGGCAGCAACCAGCAGTTGCGCAAGGGTCAGTACGCCAATCACCTGCTGATGGCCAAGGCCACGGCAGCCGAGGTCCGGGTGTTCCAGCTCGGGCCGTACCTGCTTGACCGCAGCCACCGCATCTGGCGGGAGGCGATGGTCGGGGTGTTCGCCATGTGGGCCGCGGACCGCAAGTCCGCCTCCCTGGTGGTGCTTGGCCAGGGCCTGATCACGGTGGGCGCCTTGGCCCTGGTCGCCTACGACGGGGCGCGGGGCGTGATCCCCCTGAGCCAGGTCAGCGTGCTGGTCAGCTCAGTGTTCGCGGTGGCCGCGATCGGCAGCGTGGACGACAGCGCG
>JBKJLP010000075.1:0-2641 GCA_046596735.1 Mycobacteriales bacterium
CGAGCCGCGTCGGTTCCGACTGCTCGAAACGATCCGCGACTTCGCGCGCGCCCGGCTGCTGGAGGCCGGCGAGAGTGACGCCGTTCGGACCCGTCACGCGGAGCACTTCCTCGGGCTCGCCGAGGAGGCCGCGCCGCACCTGACCGGATCTGAGGCGCTCGCCTGGCTCGCGCGACTCGACGCGGAGACGCACGAGCTCGAGGCAGCGCTGACGTGGTGGGAGGGTGCGGGCGAGCAGCGCCAGTTCCGCCGTACCGTTGTTGCGCTCGGGCTGTTCTGGGAGCTCAGACAGCCGGCAGCCGGCCTGCGCTGGTTACGGCGGGCGACGAAGGCAGAGGGGGACGACTCCGTTTTGTGGGCGCAGGTGCTGTGGCAGTCGGCCCACATGGGCTTGTACGCCGACGACCTGGCGATGACGCAACGGCAGGCACCCGAGGCGCTGGCGGCGGCCGAGCGGTCCGGCGATCCCATGACGATGGCGCGCGCCGCCACGACAGCGACCTTTTGCACATCGGTGCACGACCCGCCGACCGCCCGCCAGGTCCTGGTCGAGAGCGTGCAGCGCTGTCGGGATGCCGGCGATGCTTGGGGGGCGGCCGACGCGCTCAAGATGACGAGCATCGCCTGTCTCATGATGGGCGACGACGACGGCCTCCTCGAGGTAGTCCGCGATCTGAGGTCGGACGCGCAAGGCCTGGGCAACGCCTTCTCCCTGGCGTGGTGTGACGCGGTCGAGGGCTACGTCGCGCTGCAGCGCGGGGATGTTGGCTCGGCGAGGTCACGCCTGCTGACGTCTGCTGAGCTCTGCCGGCAGGTCGGGGACCCGGTGACGGGATGGTTGACGGCGGCATGGGTGGCCGACCTTGATTTTCTCGTGGGGGACGGCGTGCGAGCCCGCCGCGGCTACGCGCAGATCCTCTCCCGGGCCGGCGCGAGCGGAGGAGCGCTGAGCCAGGTCTGGGCCCTGGTGGGCATGGCACACCAACTGCAGCAGGACGGGGACGCCGCCGCCGGGCGGGCGGTTCTGGCGCCCGCGGCGGAGGGTTTCGTCAGCGCCGACCCGTTCTGGCGCTCGTTGTTCTGCACCGGCTACGGCCGCGTCCTGGTCGCCGATGCGGCCGTGGCCGACGGGGAGCTGTGGCTGCGCACCGGGTTGGACGCTGCGGAGGAGATCGCCAACCCTGGCCTCCTGGCCGCCAGTCATCACGCGCTGGCGGAGCTGGCGGTTGCGCGGGACGCCCCCGACGCTGCGGAGGGACTGCACCACCATGCGCTTGCCCTTCGGGTCCAGTGTGGCTACGTCCCCGGGATACTTGACTCCCTCGAGGCTGTGGCGCTCCTGCCGGGCTTCCCGACGCGAACGGTGGAGTCCCTGCGGCTGCTCGGAGCGACCTCAGCCGCCCGTGAGTCCTACGGCCTGCCTCGATCGCCCGTGACCGCTGCAGCGTCTATGGCGGCTGTCACGGCCGCGGGTGACGCGGCGCAGGACGCGTTGACACAAGGGACGGCCCTCAGCCTGAAGGAGGCCATCGCCTACTGCACGCGTAGCCGCGGCTCGCGTGGGCGGCCGTCGCACGGCTGGGCCAGCCTGACGCCGACCGAGCTCGAGGTGGTGCGTCTGGTCGCCGAGGGCTTGGGCAATACCGAGATCGGCGAGCGGATGTTCATCGGCCGGGGCACCGTCAAGACGCACCTCGCTCACGTGTTCGCCAAGCTCGGTGTCGCGTCGAGGTCGGCGGTTGCGGCAGAAGTGAGCCGCCGACAGGCTGGCTCTCTGCCACCTGGCTGATGTTCTGGCCACTGCTGCCGCCCAAGGTGGGGTGACCGCGGCCGACCCGGCTGCCGTCACAGAGGAGCGACCATGACCACCGCCATAGCCGAGCACCAGTCCGTCCAGGCCATATTCGACGCGTACATGAGCGCGTGGCGGCTACGCGACCCCGAGGCAATCGCCGCGATGCATGCGGTCGACGGCGTCTTTCACGCCCACGTAGGGACACCTCCAGCGGTCGGCCGAGCCGCTGTCCGGCAGGCATGCATCGAGCTGTTCGCGAAGTACGAGGACTTCCAGGGCGCGCCGGTTCGGCTACACGTCGGTTCCGACCACTGGGTCCTCGAGTGGACCATGCGCGTGAAGCAGCGCGGCACCGACCAGGAGTCGATTTCCGTCGACTGCGTGGATGTCGTCCAGCTGTCGGACGAGGGACTAGTGCTGCGCAAGGACGCCTACCTCGACGTGGCGCAGGCCAGCGCCGCCTTGAGCGCATGAGGCGCTTCGCAGCGCTGGCGGCAGCGGGCATCGCGGTCATCGCTCTGTCCTGCCCGGCCGCGCAGGCCGCGGGTACTGAGAGCGTCCATGGCTCCTGGCAGACCCTCGTGCCCGCCGCGTTGACGAGCTTCAGCCCATCGCCCGGCAACCCGACCACAGGCGCCTTCACCGCCGTCGGCTCGACAGAGTGGTTTGGCAGTTGGACCGGAGTGACGACCTACACGATGAGCGGCACGATCGACCTGCTCACCAACGAAAGCACGGGAGTCCTGCAGGAGACGTTCATCGGTACCGCCGGCTCGACCTCCGCCACTGGAACGCTCGAGCTCACCGAGCAGTACACACTCGATGCCAGTGGCTGGCTGGGCATCC
>JBKJLP010000319.1:0-2502 GCA_046596735.1 Mycobacteriales bacterium
CCGTCTGAGGAGCAAGCGATGATCTCCTGGCCGGGCTCATCGTTGGCGCCGCCACGGCGGTTGTCCTCGCGGCTGCAATCCAGCGTGGCGAAGGCAGCCGGCGTGTAGGCGTCACCGGTGCGCGGACCGGTCGCTGCATCGGCCGGGCTAGCCGACGGCGAAGCGACGGGTGAAGCCTGCGCCCGCGGACTGCCGGTGGCGCTGGGCAGCGGCGTCGGAGCGGCGAGGAGCGCGGGCGGGACAGCCCGACCCTTGCTACTCGGCGCCGGTGTCGCACCGCTGGAGGCATTGGGCTGAAGAGTGGTCGTGACCGATGGCCCCGTGGCTGCGGGCGACGGCGGCGGCGTCTGCGTGACGACCTGCGGGCTGCCGGCTTGCGCCTCGAGCACCTCGCGGAAGCGCAACTGAGCCGTCGTGGCCAGGCTGCGGATGGAGTCGCGGCTACCGCCCGGCACCGACACCACGATGTTGTTGCCCTGCGTGACGACCTCGGCCTCGGCAACGCCAAGCCCATTGACGCGGCGGTTGATGATCTCCACCGCGGTCTGCAGCTGGCTCGCCTTCGGGGTGGTCTTGGGCTGCAGGATCACGCTGGCACCGCCCTGCAGGTCCAAGCCGAGCTTGGGCGTCAGCGGTGTGCTGCCGGGACCGGCCAGGAAGACCACCGCGTAGAGCAGGCCCATGACGGTGGCGAGGACCGCGAAGTAGCGGCCGATGTGCAGTGCGCCTCGGGCGTTGCCGGGTCTTGCCACGTGGGGTGTTCTCCTGTCTCAGCCTGCGCCGCGATACGCGCGCAGGGGTTCGTGGTGCGGGAGGGGTTCGGCGGGGGTCAGTATGGCCGCCGTCTGTTTAGGTGGCGGTGCCGACTGCGGTGAGCACGCGGACGACCGCCGCCGAAGCGAAGGTGGCGTGCACGCCGTCGGCGATCTCCAACTCCACGGTCTCCGGGGCAACCGCAGTCACTGTCGCGTAGAGGCCAGCCGTGGTCACCACGCGACTCCCGACCGAGAGCGACTCGCGTACGTGCTGGAGCTGACGCGCCCGAGCCCGCTGGGGGCGCACGATGAGGAAGTAGCCCACGAGGGCAACGACCGCGAAGAACACCAGGTCTGACGGGCCCATGTCGGACGGTCTCCTTCGTCGAGCGGCGGGGGGTCGCGAGGGCGCGACGGATGGGTTCTGCGGCCGTGCGGCGACGCAGAGCCCGGGGTGAGCCCTGATCAGCATAGTGACTGCTTGCCCGACCAACGCCTCGGCGGGACTGGGTGGTTCCGAGGCTCAGCCGGCCGAGTCCAGGTCGAGCGGCAGGGCGTCGGGCGGTGCGGCCATTCCTGGGCCCGGCGTCAGGCCGAGGTGGCGCCACGCCGCGGGGGTGGCCATCCGGCCTCGCGCGGTGCGCTGGATCAGGCCGCTACGTACGAGGAACGGCTCGGCGACGTCCTCCACCGTCTCGCGCTCTTCGTTGACGGCGACGGCAAGAGTGGACAGCCCGACCGGACCGCCACCGAACCGGTGCACCAGCGCCTCCAGCACCGAGCGGTCCAGCCGATCCAGGCCGAGCTCGTCGACGTCGTAGACGGCCAGAGCTTGCCGGGCCACCGGCAGCGTGATCACCCCGTCAGCACGGACCTCGGCGAAGTCGCGGACCCGACGCAGCAGCCGGTTGGCGATCCGCGGCGTGCCGCGCGAGCGGCCCGCGATCTCCGCGGCGCCCTCAGCGCGCAGATCAACGCCAAGCAGCGAGGCGGAGCGGATCAGCACCCGCTCGAGCTCCTCGGCCGTGTAGGGCTCCATGTGGGCGGTGAATCCGAACCGGTCGCGCAGTGGTCCGGTCAGCAGCCCGGACCGGGTGGTGGCGCCCACGAGAGTGAACGGTTCGACCTCGAGCGGAATGGCGGTGGACCCTGGACCTTTGCCGACGATGACGTCGACCCGGAAGTCCTCCATCGCAACGTAGAGCAATTCCTCGGCCGGCCGGGCGATCCGGTGGATCTCGTCGATGAACAACACCTCACCCGCCTGCAGCGACGACACCAGCGCGGCCAGGTCTCCGGCCCGCTCGAGCGCCGGACCGCTGGTGATCCTGATGCCGGTGCCCAACTCGGCCGCGATGATCATCGCCAGCGACGTCTTGCCCAGACCGGGAGCGCCGGACAGCAGGACGTGATCCGGCGGCCGCCCGCGGCTCTTAGCACTGTCCAGCACCAGGGACAGCTGCTCGCGCACCCGCTCCTGCCCGACAAACTCCTCGAGCCGGCGGGGGCGTAGCGCGGCTTCGGCGAAGCGCTCGGCGTCCCCCGCTCCACCCGTCATCACGCTCGCGCTGTCAACGGCGTCAACGGCGTCCATGGCGTCTTCGGTCACCGGGACCTGCCCAGCAGTGCCAGTGCCTCACGCAGCAAGGTCGGCACCTCGGCCTCGGTGGCGTCCGGATGGGCCTGGGCCAGTCCTACGACGACCTCGTCGGTCTGCCCGGAGGCAAAGCCCAGCCCGGACAGCGCC
>JBKJLP010000391.1:0-3024 GCA_046596735.1 Mycobacteriales bacterium
GATCGTGGTGGACCTCATGACGACGGGTGTGTCGACGCGGGTCGCACAGCCACGACCGAGCGGGGAGTAGGCGATGACGAACGTCAAGGAAGAGATGCCGATGCCCGACGCTGAGAAACCGGGGAGCGCCGACCTCTCGACCACAGCCCCGCCGGCGGTGGACTCCGCCGGTGACTACCTCCGCGCAGCCCTCGTCCGGATCAAGGGGGGCGAGACCGGCGTCCTGCCCGTGGTCGCCGGACTGCTCCTGGTCTCGGTCCTGTTCCAGTCGCTGAACAGCAACTTCCTGACCGCGGGCAACCTCGTCAACCTCCTGGTCCAGGCCGCGGTCTTCAGCCTGCTGGCGATGGGGGAGGTGTTCGCCCTCCTCCTCGGCGAGATCGACCTGTCGATCGGGTTCGTGGCCGGGCTCAGCGCGGTGGTGATGGCTGAGCTGGTCAGTCCCTCGATGGGCTGGCCCTGGTGGGGGGCGATCGCGGCCGCACTCCTGGTGAGCGCGTTGATCGGGCTCCTCCAGGGGTCTTTGATCACCCGCATCGGACTGCCCTCGTTCGTCGTGACGTTGGCCGGCCTGCTGTTCTGGCAGGGCGTGATGCTCAGGGTCCTCGGCGATGGCGGGTCGGTCCTGATCCAGGACGACACGATCAACTCCATCGGCAGCGGAACCCTGACGCAGATCGGCGGCTGGGTCGTCATGCTGGTGATCGTCGGGATCTATGCGGCGCAGACGTGGCGGCGCGACTCCCGTCGCCGAGGTGCCGGACTGAACGCCCCCCCGCCTCCGCTGACCGTGGCAAAGATTGTCGCCGCGCTTGTGGCGGGCATCCTGCTCGTCCTGCTGTGCAACGCCGATCGCGGCGTCCTGGTCCCGGTCCTCGGGATGCCGATCGTCATCCTGCTGGTCTTCGCCGTGCTGGCGGTGTGGACCTTCGTGCTCGGCCGGCTGAAGTTCGGACGCTACATCTATGCGATCGGGGGCAACGCCGAGGCGGCCCGTCGAGCCGGAATCAGCCTCGTAAGGATCCGGACGATGGCCTTCATGCTGTGCTCGTTGACCGCCGGGATCGCCGGCGTCGTCTACGCGTCACGGCTTCGCTCGATCTCCACCGCACTGGACGGCGGCACCCTCGTCCTGTATTCGGTGGCAGCAGCCGTGATCGGCGGGACCAGCCTGTTCGGTGGCCGCGGAAAGGCTCTGCACGGCGTGCTCGGCGGCATCGTCATCGCGGCGATCGACAACGGCATGGGCCTGCTGGGCTTCAGCGCCGCCTCGAAGTACATCGTCACCGCTCTCGTGCTCCTGATTGCGGTCACGATCGACGCCGTTGCCCGGCGTAACCGTCCGGAAGGCACCTAGCCGCACCGAGGGTACTAGCCGCACCGAAGGTACCTAGCCGCCCGTGAACGACAGCCGACAGGCGACAAAAGGCCGCCTGTCTTCGTCTCGCCCACTGAAGGAGTCCGGCATGGCATCAAAACGTCCAAAGTCCCCGGCGCCTCGTCCCGGCACCATGGCTGTAGCTGAGCTCCTCGAGCCCATCCCCGTCAAAGATCCCACGATGCATGACGGCTCGCTTGACGGCACGTCTCACCGCGTCCTGCCGAAGGACCTGAAGATTCTCGAGCAGTACCGCGGCGACATCTCGTCTATCACGTCCCTGGTGGGCATCCTCACCCGGCGGGAGTTCTCGTCGTGGGCGATCCTCGTCGTCTCGTTCCATGACGACCCAGCGCCGTCGCCGTCCCTGACCGGCTACCAGAACGTGTTCACCGGTGCCGGCGCCGGCACCATGAACGTGGTCGACTACTTCGAGGACGTCTCCCACGGAAAGCTCGACCAGTCGGGCTCGACCGTCTTCGGCCCCTACGTCCTTGACCGCCCCAGGACGGACTACGTCGGCAACGTCTATCCGCAACCTGACGGAAAGCTGAACCGCAACGGCCTCCTCGACCTCGCGAAGGCAACGGCCACCACGAACGGGGTCGACCTCTCGAAGTTTGCCGGTGTTGTGGTGTGCGGCACGCCCAGCCTCGACCTGTGCGGCTGGACCGGCGGCTTCGCGGCACTGTGTGACGACGCGTCGATCCAGCCGAGCCTGCTCGGACAGGAGATGGGCCACGGCTACGGCCTCGACCACTCGCGACTCAACGGGAGCGACGCCGACTACCAGGACATGTGGGACACGATGAGCACCGCGAACGCGTGGATGGCGAACCATCCGACGTACGGGGCCGTGGGCCCAGGTCTGAATGCCTGGAACATGCGGCTGCGCGGCTGGCTGAACGAGAAGCGGGTGCTGGCCGTTTCCGACGACGTCTCGAGCGAGCAGACGGTGACTCTGCGTCCGCTGCACGCCAGGGGCCTGCCCGGCATGCTGGCAATCGATGTGGGCGGCTATCTCGTCGAGTTCCGTCACCGCAGCCGCTGGGACGCCGGGATCCCGCGTAGCTGCGTCCTGGTCCACCGCGCCGAGTCCAACCGTTCCTACCTGATGCAGGGGACGAGCGGCAACCCGGACCTCGTTGCCGGAGACCACTTCCAGATCGGCCGGGAGGGCGGGCTGCTGGGGAAGTTCATCAACGTGGAGGTCGGGTCCATCGACGAGGACGGGCAGTCCGCGACCCTGCGCGTCACGCACGACCCGTTGCGTCTGCCCCACATTCCCGAGGTCGCCGGCACGGTGTTCGGCGGGGTCGCCGTTGACGGTGGCGGCTTCATCTTCGTCAACGGCAAGGTCTTCAAGATTCCCCCGCGCGGCCCGGCGCGTGAGCTGGTCGAGAGCGTGACCAGGCTGCTGGAGGCCGGCGAGGAGAGCGACCGGGCCGGCGAGCCCGCCCTTCGGGAGCGAGCCCTGAACGACGTCGTCCTCGGTGTAGGCTCGCTGTCGCGCGACATCGAGCTGGTCACCGACAGCCCGCCCGGGATGGAACGGCTGCGCCGGCGGTGAGCCGAAGGGGCGTGCCCCTGGCTCACGCTGCCCGCCGTATCACCGCACGCGCCACCCTTTGACCGGTGGTGGCGGC
>JBKJLP010000418.1:0-3812 GCA_046596735.1 Mycobacteriales bacterium
CTCATGCGGACGCCGCTATCGACGACAGCCGTCCAGTCCTCCAGCAGCCGGCGACGCACGGTGGGGACACCGTTTCGGGAGTCGGCAGGCGCGAGCCCGGTTCTGGCAGGTTCAGCCCCTCCCTCGGCTCAGCCGTCGTGCCACCAAGGCAGCCGCCTCGTCGACCCGTTCGACGGCCCGGTGCGCGCCGGCGACGGCCTGCTTCAGCCAGACAGGCGCTTGCCCCACACTGTGCAGTGCGGCCACAGCCTGATTGACGTTCACCCCGTACCGGTTGACGGCGGTGCGCGCCTGCATCAGCTCCAGCAACAGCTCGCGATCTGCCGCCGGGGCCGCGGCCCAACGGCGACGTCCGGGCCCGTCCGCCTGCGGCGGGTACACGGCGAGCTGCGCCGCAGCGAGCGCGGCAGACGCGACGTAGCTGCTGGGGCGCAAGCCGAGCATCTGCGCAGCCTGCAGGATCAGCGTCCACTCGTCGTCGCCATAGAGGACTTTCATGGCGTGACCGCGCGCTGGCGAGCGGTGCAATCGGTGCCGCCCTGCGTTGGCAGCCGCGGTGCCCTGTCCGGTGAGCTCGATTTCGACTTCGTCCACGTACCCCTCCAGCGGGGCCGTCGTGGCCTCCACCCTTGGTAAGTGCGGAAACAGGCACCCCTGTGACATCGCGGTCGAGACCTACTTCGCCCGCGTTCTGCCTCAGCTCTGCGAGCCCGCGCCCGGGCGAACTCCCCCGCGACCCGCCAGTCGCGCCCGCGTTCGGGGATCGGGCCGGCCGCGCCAGCGGACGGTTCGGTCACCGAACGGATACCTTGCTCCGCGCAGTTTCGGCTCCCGGCAAAGCTCGCGTCGGTCGCGGGTCGGCCTTCGAACGATCCCCGCGGATGGGCTCAGCTTGAGGGATCCATTGCTGCCAGCAGTGACCTGGTGGCAGCCAGCAGCTCGGCAAGGTCGGGGCCCACGGTGTTGGCGACGATGGCGTGCGAGGTGTCGAAGTAGCGGTGCGCCAGCTGGTCACGCATCGCCGCGACCTGCCGCCAGGGGATCGATGGCTGCTGGCCGAGCAACTCAGTGGAGACGTCCTTGACGGCCTCGCCGATCTCGATGAGGCGGACCCTGACGGCGTCGAAGACGAGGCCGTCGCTGAGCGGGCCACGCTGCAGGTGCTCGGCGATGGCCGTGCCGGCTTCGAGGACGTCGAGCAGCCGGTCTCGGTCGCTGCGGCTCACAGCGGCACGAGATCCCGGTCGATGCTGGTGCGGACGCGGGGCTTGACGCTGTCGTCAGGGACGACGTCGACCGGCACGTGCAGCAGGTCCTGCAGCTCCTGGGTGAAGCGGCCCAGGGCGAGCAGGCCGGTGCCCTCGGGGACGCGCACGAGCAGGTCCAGGTCGGAGCTGTCATTGTCCTGGCCGCGGGCGACGCTGCCGAAGACCCGTAGCTCGGTCATGCCGTGCCGAGCGGCCACGGCCAGCACCGCAGCCCGGCGCCGGCGCAGCTTGCGGCCAACCGGTCCGACGGCGCTCGGGCCCATTGCGGTCGGCAGCGCTTCGCCGAGGTGCACCTCCAGACTCACGCCACACGCCTCGACCAGAGCCGACAGGGTGGCCAGGGACGGCTCACGGCCGCCGCTCTCGTACGCGGACACCACGCTCTGCTGCACCCCGGCCCGGCTCGCCACCTGGCGCTGGGTCAAGCCGGCCGCCCGACGCGCCTGGCGCAGAAGCGCAGCTGCGGTCACATCCGACGCCCTCACACGATCAAAATAGCGGATCGTCGATCACGGGGTCGAGAGGTGCGAACGCCCAGGCCCTTGTCGACGACCCTTGCCGGTCTTGCCCCACTCTTGTCGGAGTCCGCGACACGCCTTGCCGGACTTGCTCCCACCCTTGTCGGGATCCGCGACACGCCTTGCCGAATGCTCCCGGCAAGGGGCCGCCCGAAGAAGGTTCGGCACGCGATGTCACAGGGCCACCCGGAACCGCACTTACCAAGGGTGGAGGCACACGACGTGCCAGGACGAGGACGAGATGACACACAACGCGACGAGGACACCGTCATTTTTCGCGGCGGCGCCAGCGCAGCGGCTACTGGCCCGAGCGGTGGCGGACTGCGACGGGAACCTGACCGAGGCGTCGAGAGTGCTGCGGATCGACCGGAGCAGCCTGCATCGGCTGCTGAGCCGGGAATGGCTGCGTTCAGACGCGGCCGATCGGATCGCGGTGACGCTGGGACGCCACCCCAGCGAGTTGTGGCCGGACTGGTTCGACGACGAGCAGGTGGCGCGATGACGGCGGCGGCCGAGGGCGGGCCCTTGTTGACGGTGGAGGAGCCGGCGGCCGAGGGCGGCCCCGTGTTGACGGTGGAGGAGGCGGCGGCCTACCTGCGGATCAGCCGGGGGCTGGCGTTCGCGGCGGTACGGGACGGGAGCCTGCCGAGCGTCCGGATCGGCCGGCGGATCCTGATCCCCCGCCGCCGGCTCGAGGCGCTGCTCGACGGCACCGCCCCGGCCCAGCGGTAAGCCTCAGTGCACGATGCGGAGCCGGGTCGGCGCGGCAGGTGCGGCAGCTGGTGGCCGCTGCGCCGCGGTGACCGCGGCGTCGAACGTCGCACGCAGCCCCTCGAGCCGGCCCGGGACGAGGTGGCCGTAGAGGTCGACGGTGTGGG
Organism: Mycobacteriales bacterium; assembly: GCA_046596735.1. Lineage (GTDB taxonomy): Bacteria > Actinomycetota > Actinomycetes > Mycobacteriales > SCTD01 > RYN-124. Next base: position 2,665 of record JBKJLP010000418.1, read on the forward strand.
CGATCTGGCTGTGGCCCAGGACGAACTTCAGCTCCGCGAGCTCTGCGCCGGAGTGCGCGAGCAGCAGGCTGGCGGCGGTGTGTCGCAGGTCGTGGAAGGTGAAGTCCTCGCGGCCGGCGGCCGTCCGGGTCGGGCGCCAGGCGTCGCGGTAGAAGTTGCTCTTGCTCATCCAGGTGCCGACGGGGCTGGCGAACACGGCCCCGCCCTCGGTCGGGCCGAGCGCATCGAGGTGGGCCTCGAGCCGGACGGCGAGGGCCTCGACGATGGGGACCTGGCGGATGCCGGCGCGGCTCTTGGGCTCCTCGCGCTGGAGGCGTGGGGTGCGGCCGTTGACCTCGGTCAGGGTGGCCCGGACGTTGATGCGCCGGCCGGGCAGGTCGACGTCGGCGACGGTCAGAGCGAGCAGCTCACCCAGCCGCAGCCCGGTGAACAGGGCGGTGGCGATCGCGCACTGCCAAGCCGCCGGGGCGAGCTCGATCATCGCGAACGCCTCGGTCAGGGTGAGGACCGCCGGCTGGCGGGAGTAGCTGCGCGGCATCTTCACGCCGAGGAGCGGGAGCTCGCCGAGGTGCCCATCGATCTGCGCTGCCTTCAGGCAACTGCGCAGGACAGCGATGTGCTGGCGGACGCTGCTGGCCGACAGCGGGCCGGCGTTCTGCTCGTGCACCCAGCCGCGTACCTGGTGCGGGTGGATCTTGGTGAGCGGGTAACCGCCGAAGACCGGGATCAGCTCGCGGCGCAGGATGCCGCGGTAGCGCTCGCGGGTTTGCTCCTTCAGCGGCCAGGTCTCGATCCAGGCGCTGGCGTAGGTGCCGAACGTCATCGTCGAGGCGGGCCGGTAGGTGCCGAGCGCGAGTTGGTCGTCGATGCGGCGCTTGAACGCGTCGGCCTCTGCCAGGGTGTCACCGGCCTTGCGGGAGAACTGCCGGCCGGAGGCGTCTCGCCAGGTGTAGGTGAAGACCGAGCCACGGCCGCGGATGCCTGGTGGCATCGCCCGCCGAGGGCTCATCGGGCACCTACGGGGCGGGAATCCATAGGGGGCAGGATGACCACGGATTGCGGCAGGTTCCCCGGCGTGTCGGGCCAGAACGACCGAGGGATTATGCGTGTGACCAGCGGCTTTGCTGTCAAGTGTGAGCATTTTGTGA
>JBKJLP010000225.1:0-8953 GCA_046596735.1 Mycobacteriales bacterium
GGGAGTTGGGCCGCGCTGGTCCTGGTAGCGGCTGCCGTAAATCGAGGAGCCGTACGGGTGCTCGGCTGGTGAGGACAGCTGGAAGACGCAGATCTGGCCGATCTTCATGCCGGGGTAGAGCTTGATCGGCAGGTTGGCCAGGTTGCTCAGCTCGAGCGTGACGTGCCCGGAGAAGCCCGGGTCGATGAAGCCGGCGGTCGAATGCGTGACCAGCCCGAGCCGGCCGAGAGAGCTGTTGTGCGTCGGCACGAAAGTGCGGCCGACAAGGAACATGCCACTCGGGGCAGCGACCTGGATGCAGCGGACCGGTACGGACGGCACTGGCCGGGCGGCCACGATGGCGCGGAACCGGGACTGCCTCAGCTTCGGAGCCAGCCGCGCGAGCTTGCGCTCGAGCCGAAAGACGGGCAGGTGCGGGGTGAACTTCACCTGGTAGCCCGGCGCGCACTCGACGCCGTACAGGGTGACTCGCTTCTTGCGCTTCACCGGTCGTAGGCCCAGCGACGCCGCGAGCTCGACGACCGCATCGGACAGGTGCTCGAGGGTGCTGACAAACTCGCACCGGCCGATCTCATCCGCGTAGCCGTCGCTATCCATCAGCCCCTGAAGCAGCGCCAGTCGTTGGTCGAAGCCAGCGGTCAGGTAGTACTGCGGCACGTGCTTGTCGCCGAGGAGCCCCTCGTGCCGCAGCAGCGACGTCGTGCCGTCGCCGAGCCAGACGCCCAAGACGTACGGGTCGATCGGCAGATCGTCGCGGGTCTCGTACTGCGCCGGCCCCGCGAGCGCGATGTGATGGTTCCACTCTCGGCCGGTACGCAGCGTGGCCGCTAGTTCCTCGGTCGTACGACTGCACCCTTCTGCGCCCTTCGCCCGCTCGGCCTTCGTTCGCGTCACCCACAGGTGGGCGGCATCCGCGATGAACCGACTGCCGTCCGAGAGCAGCACCTCGTAACAAGGCCGGTCGTCCATCACGTCGGTGACCGCAACGACTTGGGTGGGGGCGCCGGTCTCGTCGAAGACCTCGTCGCCCTCCTCGAGGTATTCCATCGTCGTCCAGCCCCACGGCGTCGGCACCTCCGTGTCCAGCGCGAGCGCCTTGCCCTCCAGCCGCGAGGCCAGCGAGTCGTTGAGCGAGATCACCTCGTACGTCGACCCGAGGACGAACTCGCCCGGGTGCAGGATGAACGGCTCATCACCGCTGGGCTCGACGAGTTCGGTGAGGTCGTCCTGCTCGATCGCCGGGTCGATGTGGGTGTAGCGGTGGTTGGCGAAGACGCGGAAGAACCGGTCGAGCCGGACGTCGATGCTCGATGGCTGCACCATCGCCTCGTCGTAGGGGGTGAGGCCGAGCGCGCCGGACGCGATGGCCGCCTTGAGGTCTCGGTCGCTGAGCAGCATGCGGCGACCCTAGCGAGCCTGACGCAAAACCGGTTGCCAAGGTCGCGCGACGCGGCGGACGATCGTCGCGAACGCCCCAGCCGCAGGAGAGAGGAGGCCCGTGATGCCCAGCTTCCACGAGCCCGCCCGCGCCATCTTCTTGCCGTCCTGGAGCCGCCATGTCCACCCCGTTCCACCCTGCTGACCTCACCTTCACCCCGGTCGCCGACCTGGGCCCCGGCCAGCGGCAGAACCCCTACTGGGACGTCGAGCGGCTGTGCCGCGGACCGCAGCCGATCCCGGCGTGGCTCGTCACAGACGCCGCTGCGGTGGATACCGACCTGGGCCTGCTCAAAACCGGCAAGGAAGCCGACTGCGTCGTCCTTGAGCGGGCGGTCCCCGGCGGTCCCTCGTGCCTGCTAGCCGCCAAGCGGTATCGCAGTCAGGAGCACCGGCAGTTCCACCGCAGCGCCAGCTACCAAGAAGGACGCCGAACCCGGCGCTCGCGGGACGCGCGCGCCATCGCGAAGGGCACCGACCACGGCAAAGCGGTCATGGGCGGGCAGTGGGCCTGGACCGAATGGGAGGCGCTGAAGCGGCTCTGGGTCGCCGGCCTGCCCGTGCCATACCCGGTGATGATCTACGGCACCGAACTCGTCATGGAGCTGATCACGGTCGACAGCGAGGCCGCGCCACGGCTGGTCAACACGCGGCCCGAGCCGGACCTGCTCGCCTCGTACTTCGCGCAGCTTCGTGAGGCGATGACCGTCCTGGCGAGGCACGGCTGGGCACACGGTGACCTGTCGCCGTACAACGTCCTGGCGGCGGGTGAGCGGTTGGTCATCATCGATCTGCCCCAGATTGTCGACCTTGCCGCCAACCCGCACGCCATGGAGTTCCTGCTGCGCGACTGCCACAACGTGTGTACGTGGTTCCAGCGGCGTGGGCTGGACGTTGACGAGGGCGAACTGTTTGCCCACCTGCTGGGGCAGATCTGACGAGCCTGGAGCGGGCGACGGGAATCGAACCCGCGTGTCCAGCTTGGGAAGCTGGCGCACTACCATTGTGCTACGCCCGCGTGCACCGCAGGATTCACGGCCAGCGCAGTCTATAAGGGCGCATCTCGAGGTTCGGCCGGACGCCGCAACAGGCCCAACCTGGCCCAAAACGCATCACCCGAGCGGGTGAACGCCGCGGCCCACTTCCTACCGACGCTGGAAGCGTGACGCCTGCCGTTCCGGCTGCTTGCGCTGCCCGGGCCCTGACCAGCGCAGTCGAACTCGACGCCGCGTTGGACGCTGGCCTGCTCACGGTCGTCTACCAGCCCGTCGTCGATCTCCACACAGGTGCCGTGGTGGCCGCCGAGAGCCTCGTACGACTCCTCGTGCCGGGCAGCGACCAGCTGCTCACCCCCGACGGCTTCGTCCCGTTGGCCGAGGCAACTGGTCGGATCGGCCGGATCGACGAGCAGGTCCGCGCGATCGCCTTCGCGCAGGCCGCCCAATGGCGGGCCCTCAACCCCGGGCGCCCCTTTAGCGTGGGGGTCAACGTCTCTGCCTCGGGCCTGCACCTCGAGGTCGCCGATCATGTGGCTGCGCTGTGCCAACAGCACGGGCTGCCCACCAACGCCGTCGTGGTCGAACTCACCGAGACCGCCCTCAGCCTTCCCGGTGACGGGCACGATGGCGTGCTGCGGGCCCTGAGCGCGCTGGGCTGCAACGTCACCATGGACGACTTCGGCACCGGCTATTCCTCGCTCTCGCACCTGCGCCGCTTCCCGGTCAACGGCATCAAGATCGACCGCACCTTCGTGGCCGACCTCGACGGCGGCCCGGTCGCCGCTCGGCTCGCGTCTGCACTGATCCGCTTCGGGCTGGACCTGGGGGTCCACGTGGTGGCCGAGGGCATCGAGACACCGAGTCAGCTGGCGGCGCTGCAGGAGCTGGGCTGCCCCTTCGGCCAGGGATACCTCATCGCGCGTCCGCTGCCGCCAGCCGAGTTCACCGATTTCCTTCTCCACCACGGTTTTGTCGTACCGTTGCAGAGAAGTGCACTATGAGCGCGATCGACGAACTGCAGCGGCGAGCCCTCGTCATGCGGCGCGTGCGTGTTCTGGTCGCCGGGGTCGTCCCCCTGGAGATGTTCCTGTACGTCACCCCGCCCGGATTGACCAGCCGGCTGCACCCGCTTTCCGCCACGGTCGGCGTGGTCGCGGTGCTGCTGGGCGTCACCGCGCTCTCTGCGGCAGTGCACCGCCGGATCAGCAACGTCGACCAGCTGCGCGTGTGGGCGTGGACCGAACTCGCTGCCGACAACGTCCTGAGCCTGTGGATCCTCTACCTGTTCTCGTTCGACCAGTTCTCTGCAATCTGGACGATCCTGGTGATCGTTTCGCTGGAAGGCGCTTTCCGCGGGGGCCGGCGGGGTGCGCTGCTCGCATGGTCCCTCAGTGCGGTCGCCTACACGGGCATCCAGGTCCTCGCGGCGCACCGCTTCCCTGACTCCGCGCCGTTGGATCCGGGCTCCATCATTTTTCGCGCGCTCGTCACCGGGATCGTGGCGATGGTGGCCGGTCAACTGGCGTCGCAGTTGCAGGAGGCCCTCGAACGCCACCGGGCGAGCGAGGCCGCGCTGGCCGAGCAGTACGCCGACCTGAAACTGATTGGCCGCGTGAGCCGGGCGATCGCGGCCGGTCCCGAGGCGCGAGCGGAGGTCTGCCAAGCGGTCGGAGAGCTCAGCGGAGCCTCGACCGTCATGCTCTTCGAGCCCGTCGACAACGACCTGCGCTGCACCGCTGCGGCCGGCTGCGACAGCAGCCAGATGCCCCGCCTGTCCCTGGACGACATGAGCGCCGGCACGGTCCGCGCCTTCCGCACCGGCCAGTTGCGCCTGGTGCCGCGGGCCGAGCTGCCCACCGCCTTCGCGCGCTCCCGGCGCGTGCTTGAGGACGCCGGCATGGTGTCTGCCGCTTTCGTTCCGGTGACCGGTTCGGACGGACCGATCGGCGCGATGTGCCTCACCTTCGCCGAGCACCATGACGAACTCCCCGCTCGGGTGCTCGCCGCCCTCGCGGTGTTGGCCGAGGAGGCCGCGGTCGCGATTACCCGGGCCGACTTCACCGCCCATCTCGCCGAGCAGGCGCGACGTGACCCGCTCACTGGCCTGGTCAACCGCCGTGGGATGGAGGAGTCGATCGAGACCGAGATGCGCCGGGCCCGGCGCAGTCGGGCCCCGCTGACCGTACTCATGCTCGACCTCGACGGCCTCAAGGTCTTCAACGACACCTACGGGCACGAAGCAGGCGACCGGCTGATCACCGCAGCCTCCTCGGGGTGGCTGGGCAGGCTCCGCCCCACCGACGTCCTGGCGCGCTACGGCGGCGACGAGTTCGTCGCGTTGCTCCCCGGCTGCGACGAGCAACTGGCGATGCGCGTCGCTGAAGCGCTCGTGCAGTCGATGCCACCGGGCGGTGCCTGCTCTGTCGGGCTGGCCGAGTGGGACCGGACCGAGTCCATGGACAGCCTGCTCGCCCGCGCCGACAGCGCGCTCTACGCGGGCAAGCGCTCCGGCGGCGGCCGGGCGATCCGTGCGCTTCCGCAGGCCACGACCACCACCGTTGATCCTGTGCCGACCGGTCCGATCCCGGTGCCCCGGGTCGGGGTCACCGACCGCGACACCAAGGCTGGCTGAGGTCAGCCGTACGTCGATCGGGTGACGAGACAACGAACCGCTTGCAAAAGTTACCGGCGAGTAGCACGCTGGTAGGACCGACGGGTACGGCTGTGTACCCCTGTGCATGGAGGCGTCACCGGTCATGGGTCACTACAAGAGCAACCTGCGCGACATCGAGTTCAACCTGTTCGAGGTCTTCGGCGCCGACGCCGCGCTTGGCACCGGCCCCTTCACCCAACTGGACAAGGACTCCGCCCGCGACATCCTCAAAGAAGTCGAGCGACTGGCGAGCAACGACCTCGCCGCGTCCTTCACCGAGGCCGACCGCAACCCGCCGGTGTTCGACCCCGAGACCAGCACCGTCTCCGTGGGCGAGCCCTTCAAGAAGAGCTACGCCGCCTACGTCGAAGGTGGCTGGGACAAGTTCCCGCTGTCCGAGGAGCTCGGTGGCGTCGGTGCCCCGCCCTCGCTGATCTGGGCCTTCTCGGAGATGGTGCTCGGCGCCAACCCGGCGATCTACATGTTTGCGGCCGGCCCGGCGTTCGCGCAGATCCTGCACGCCAACGGCACCCCCGAGCAGAAGAAGTTCGCTGAGCTCGCGATCGAGCGCAACTGGGGCGCCACGATGGTGCTCACCGAGCCCGACGCCGGCTCTGACGTCGGCGCCGGCCGGGCCACCGCCCACGAGCAGGCCGACGGCACCTGGCACATCGAGGGCGTCAAGCGCTTCATCACCAGCGCAGAGTGGGACTACCCCGAGAACATCTTCCACCTCGTTTTGGCGCGCCCGGTGGGCGTTCCCGGCGCCGGTGGCGCGGGAACCAAGGGCCTGTCGCTGTTCCTCGTACCGAAGTTCCTCGTCAACGACGACGGCTCTCTCGGTGAGCGCAACGGTGCCTACGTCACCAACGTCGAGAAAAAGATGGGCCTGAAGGTCAGCACAACGTGCGAGCTCACCTTCGGCGAGAAGCACCCCGCGATCGGCACGCTCGTGGGCGATGTCCACGACGGCATCGCGCAGATGTTCCAGGTCATCGAATACGCCCGGATGATGGTTGGCACCAAGGCGATCTCGACGCTGTCGACCGGCTATCTCAACGCGCTCGACTACGCCAAGCTCCGCGTCCAGGGCGCCGACCTCACCGAGATGACCAACAAGGCCGCGCCGCGCGTGGTCATCAGCAAGCACCCCGACGTACGCCTCATGCTCATGCGCCAGAAGGCATGGGCCGAGGGCATGCGCGCGCTCGTCCTCTACACCGCGACCATCCAGGACAAGGTCGAGATCTCCCGCCACAACGGCGAGGTCGACGACATGGCGGTCCGCATCAACGACCTGCTGCTGCCCATCGTCAAGGGCTACGGCTCGGAGAAGGCTTACGAGCTGCTCGCCACCTCACTGCAGATCTTTGGTGGCTCGGGCTTCACCCAGGACTACCCGATCGAGCAGTACATCCGCGACGCCAAGATCGACACCCTGTACGAGGGCACGACCACGATCCAGGGCATGGACCTGTTCTTCCGCAAGATCGTGCGGGACCAGGGTCAGGCGCTGGGCACCCTCGCCGCGGAGATCCAGGAGTTCGTCAAGGGCGGCGCCGGCAACGGCGCGCTGACCCGCGAGCGCGAGCTCCTCGGCCAGGCGCTCGAGGACGTGCAGGCGATCGTCAACCACATGGTCACCGACCTGATGGCCTCCGCCCAGGAGGGCAGCCGGGACGCGAGCCCCAACATCTACAAGGTCGGCCTCAACACCACCAGGGCGCTGATGGCGCTGGGCGACCTGGTCGTCGGATGGCTGCTGCTGCGCCAGGCCGCCGTGGCACTCGAGGCACTGCCAACCGCATCCGAGCGGGACAAGCACTTCTACCAAGGCAAGGTCGCCGCGGCATCCTGGTTCGCCGGCGCAGTGTTCCCCGAGCTGTCCGCCAAGCTCGCGATCGCCGAGGCCGTCGACCTGTCGCTGATGGACCTCGACGAAGCCGCTTTCTAGGACATACCCTGGCAAAACCGGACAGCATTCGGGTGATCTAGGTATCGATGTGTGTCCGGCAGCCTCGCCCTGGGTAGACACCCAAACAAGCGCGACAACACGGCCGCGCAGGACTGGGAGGTAAACCCATGGGTATCGGCGCTAGCGTCTTCCTGCTCGCGATCGGTGCGATCCTGACCTTCGCGGTCAACGCGACCGTGAGCGGGCTCGACATCAACGTCATCGGGGTGATCCTGATGGTGGCCGGAGCCCTCGGCCTGGCCATGACGACTCTCGTCTTCGGCCGCGACCGCGGCGGTGTGGTCGAGGACCGCGTCGTCACCCGCGAGCGCGACGTCTACTAAGCACTCAGCACGGCGCAACGCCGCACAGCACGAAGGGCCCGACCGCACTGCGGTTGGGCCCTTCGTGTGTTGTCCTGGAACTCGTTCATCCAGTTTGTCCGCGGGAGGGCGGCCTCACGCAGGCTCCGGCCCCGAGGCGCGGGAGGTGGATGGATGTGGTTCCGCTGGGTGCGGTAGCTCCAGGCGAGTGCGGTGGCCGGGTCGGACAGCACCCGGCCTACGTCGGCGAGGAACTGCGAACCCAGCGCCCCGTCGACGTTGCGGTGGTCGAAAGACAGCGCCAACTGCGTCACCTGGCGTACGACGATCTCGCCGTCCACCACCCACGGCGTGGGGCGGACCGCACCGAAGCACAGGATGGCCGACTCGCCCGGGTTGATAATCGGCGTGCCGTTGTCGACACCGAACGTGCCGACATTGGTGATCGTGATGGTGCCGCGGGCCATGTCAGCCGGAGACGTCTTGCCCTCGCGGGCCGTCGCCGTGAGCTGCTGCAGAGCGGCGGCAAGCTCGGGCAGCGACAGCTGGTCAGCGTCCTTGATGTTGGGCACCATCAGCCCACGAGGAGTGGCCGCGGCAATGCCGAGGTTGACGTACTCCTTGACCACGATCTCCTGGGCCTCCTCGGCCCAGGTGGCGTTGATCTCCGGGTTGCGCTTGACCGCGAGCAGCAGGGCCTTGGCGACGAACAGCAGCGGGGTGACCTTCACGCCCGCAAACTCCGGCAGCGCCTGGATCCGCTTGCGCAGCTCCATGGTCGGCGTCATGTCCAGCGTCAGGAACTCGGTGACATGCGGCGCACTGAAGGCGCTGCCGACCATCGCCGCCGCGGTCATCTTGCGGACGCCCTTGATCGGGATCCGCTGCTCGCGGGTGGCCGGGTCGTAGTCCGGTACGGCCCGCAGGGGAGCGGCGGCCGCCGGCATCGTGGTGCTGGCTGCGGCCGACTCGACGTCGCTGCGGCTGACGCTGCCGTTGGGGCCGGTGCCGGTGAGCCCGGACAGGTCGACGCCGAGCTCCTTGGCGAGCTTGCGCACCGGCGGCTTGGCCAGGACGGACACACCGCCAGAGGTGCGAGCGGCCCGCTGCCCGACCGCAGCCGCGGAGACGCGGGGGCTGTTGTCGACCGGAGCCGCCTGGGCAACGGGTGCAGCGACCGGCGGGTCGCCGGTGTCGGAGCGGGCCCGCCGCTTGGCGGTGACTGACTTGGGGCCGTAGCCGACGAGGGTCGCCGTACGGCCGTTGGCACCGACCTCACCGATGAGGGCGCCATCCTCCTGGCCGGGCTCACGGCCTGACGGTGCGGGCGGCGTCGGGACCATGTCGCCGACCTCGGGGTGCTCGCTGACGACCTCGGCCACCGCGACCGGGTCGAGCGGCCCAGCACCGGGGTCGGTGTCGAAGGTGATGATCGGCGAGCCGACATCGACAGTCTCGCCGGCCTGGTAGTGGATCACGGTGACGACGCCGGCGTAGGGCGAGGGGACCTCGACAGCGGCCTTGGCGGTCTCGACCTCGACGATGAGCTGGTTGAGCTTGACCTCGTCGCCGGGCTTGACCATCCACT
>JBKJLP010000337.1:0-6886 GCA_046596735.1 Mycobacteriales bacterium
GTCGGCCGCAGCGCTGCTTGCCGTCGAACTTGAACACGACGGCCTACCGTTGGACCGCGAGGTGACCGGCGCGCTGCTCACCCGGCTCGCGGCGCCGCGAGCCCAGGACGCAGCGGCGGAGCACCAGCTGCGCAAGGCGCGCGACGCAGCGGTCCTGCAGCACTTTCCGGGACAGTCGGTGGACCTGCGCAACCCGGCCCAGGTGCGCGAGCTGCTGGCGCGGATCGGACTGGATCTGCCCGACACCCGATCGTGGCGACTGCTGCCACACGCCGCCACACTGCCGTCCGTGGCCGCGCTGCTCGCGTGGCGCAAAGCCGAGCGGTTGCTGACCACCTTCGGCTGGACCTGGATGGACACGCACGTCGGTCCGGACGGCCGCCTGCGCGGCGCGTGGGGCGCCGCAGATGCGGCCGCAGGCCGAATGACGGCTCAGTCCGGGTTGCACAACCTGCCGGTTGAGTTGCGGCCGGCGGTACGCGCCGAGCCGGGCTTCGTCTTCGTCCGGGCCGACTTGGGGCAGATCGAGCCGCGCGTCCTCGCCGTCGTGTCTGGCGACCCGGGCTTGACGGCCGCCGCCGGCGAGGCGGACATATACGCCCCCGTCGCGGCTGCCCTGGGCTGCGACCGGCCGACCGCAAAGATCGCCGTGCTCGCCGCGATGTACGGCCAGACCTCCGGCACGGCGGGTGCTGCCCTGCGCGACATGGACCGCACGTACCCCCTGGCGATGTCCTACCTGCGCGCCGCCGAGGCAGCAGGGTCGGCCCACCGGGACACGCGTACGTACGGCGGTCGGCTGCTGCCGGTAAGCCGGGTGCGGCCGCGCGACGCCGAGCCGCTTGGGGAACACGTCGCGGTCAGCGGAGGGCTGGGGCGGTTCGTCCGCAACGCCGTGGTGCAGGGCGCCGCCGCGGAACTGTTCAAGGCCTGGGCGGCCACTGTCCGCTACGGCTTGCTGGGCACCCCCGGTCAGATCGTTCTGTGCCTGCACGATGAACTGCTCGTCCACGTCCCGAAGCAACAGGCGCCTGAGTGCGCCCGCTTGCTCGACGACGCCCTGCAGTCGGTGTCGTCCTGGTGGGCGGCCGGATCTGGCGTGCGGTTCGTCGCCGATGTTGGGGTCGGGGCGTCCTGGCCGGAGGCCAGCGCCTGAGCGGAATACCCACGACCGTAGGAGGTTATATACCCCACAGGGGTATCTCACGGAGGCGGGCATGGCGGGTTACAGCAGCACACGCGACGCGCATCTCACTCGACTGCGCAAGGTCGAGGGTCAGGTCCGCGGCATCGCCAAGATGGTCGAGGACGACAAGTACTGCATCGACATCCTGACCCAGGTCAGTGCAGCCACCAAGGCCCTGCAATCCGTGGCCCTCGCCCTGCTGGACGACCACATGGCGCACTGCGTCGTGGACGCCGCCCGGTTGGGCGGCGCTGAGCAGGACATCAAGTTGAAAGAGGCCTCCGAGGCCATCGCCCGGCTCGTCCGTAGCTAAATCAGATTCGAGGAGATCACCATGAGCACCAGCACTTTCACCGTCGAGGGCATGACCTGCGGCCACTGCGTCAGCTCGGTCACCGAAGAGGTATCCGACGTCGCTGGCGTCACCGACGTCCAGGTTGACCTGGCGTCCGGACTTCTGACCGTCCAGGGTGAGGCCGATGCAGCCGCCGTCCGCGCCGCTGTCGAAGAGGCCGGCTACACCGTCGCCAGTTGATCTGCCCGTGATCCGATCCTGAGGAGTCTCATGCGTACGCCCGTCCGGCTCAGCCTGTTCGCGGTCGGCCTTGTGTCGGCCTTCGCTGCCGCAGCGGCTCTCGGCAACGTCACCGGTCCGATTGGCCCAGCTGCCGCGACGGACCGGGCCGCCTCGGCTGTACATGGCGGCATGGGCGGCACGGATGAGCCCGAAGAGGTCCAGGCAGCCCAAGGCTTGACGGCGGCCCAGGACGGCTACCGCCTTGAGGTGGACGACACAGCGTTCGTGCCCGGCGTGCCCGGTCCGTTGTCCTTCCGGGTGCTCCAGGCCACCGGGGCTCCGCTGACCACTTACACACGTCAGCACGACAAAGACCTGCACCTGATCGTCGTACGCCGGGATCTGGCGGACTACCAACATGTGCACCCGACGTTGGGACCCGACGGATCCTGGTCGATGCCGCTGACGCTGCCTCGCGCGGGCGTCTATCGGATGTACGCCGACTTCGTGCCCCCCGGGGAAGCCTCTTCGGTGGTGCTCGGCGCTGACCTCGTCGCCCCGGGTGACTTCGCGCCGGTGCCGTTGACGCCTCCGACGACCACGACCTCCGTAGACGGCTATGACGTCGTTCTGGCTGGCGCCTTGACCGCGGGGCGGACGTCAGCACTTGACCTGCGCATCTCTCGCGCTGGTGTTCCGGTGACCGACCTGCAGCCCTACCTCGGCTCCTTTGGCCATCTGGTCGCGATGCGCGTCGATGACCTCGCCTACCTGCACGTCCACCCCGAGCGCTCCGCCTCCGCGGGGCCGGAGTTGCCCTTCGCCGTCGACCTACCCACGGCGGCGAACTACCGACTGTTCCTCGACTTCCGGCACGGCGATGCAGTCCACACGGCTGCGTTCACCGTGACCGCTCAGGAGACCTCATGACGACCACGGCTCCCACCAACGACCAGCGGGTCGAGCTCGCCATCACCGGAATGACCTGTGCTTCCTGCGCCAACCGGATCGAGCGCAAGCTCAACAAGCTCGACGGCGTCGTCGCCAGCGTCAACTACGCCACCGAGACCGCCCGGGTCGACTTCCCCGCGTCCATCAGCCAGGAGGACCTGCTGGGCGCCGTCGCCGCCGCGGGCTATTCGGCCGCGCTGCCGAGCGCGAAGGAGTCCGGCGACAGCACCCACGGGGTCGACCCGACCCGTTCGCTGCGCGACCGGCTCCTTGTCTCGGCTTTGCTCGGCTTCCCGGTTCTGCTGATGTCGATGATCCCGCCGCTGCAATTCGACAACTGGCAATGGCTAGCTCTGACGCTGGCCAGCCCAGTCGTGATCTGGGGCGCACTGCCCTTCCACCGCGCGACGTGGACCAACCTGCGGCACGGCGCCGCCACGATGGACACCCTGATCTCGCTCGGCACCCTCAGTGCCTACCTGTGGTCGCTGTACGCGCTCTTCCTCGGTGATGCCGGCCGGCCGGGCATGACGATGGACTTCTCGTTCACCATCGCCCGCGGCAGCGGCACCGACGAGATCTATCTCGAGGTCGCTGCCCTGGTCACGGTGTTCTTACTGGCCGGGCGCTACTTCGAGGCGCGCGCCAAGCGCCGGTCCGGGGCGGCGCTGCAGGCGCTGCTCGAGCTGGGTGCCAAGGAAGTCACCCTGTTGCGCGACGGCGTCGAGCAGCGGATCCCCGTGGAACAGCTCGCTGTCGGCGACGAGTTCGTCGTACGCCCCGGCGAAAAGATCGCCACGGACGGCGAAGTGATCGACGGCACGAGTGCCATAGACGCCAGCCTGCTCACCGGCGAGAGCATGCCCGTTGAGGTCTCCCCCGGCGACGCGGTCACCGGCGCGACGGTCAACGCCGGCGGGCGGCTGCTCGTCCGCGCGACCCGAGTCGGTTCAGACACCCAGCTCGCGCAGATCGCCCGGCTGGTCACCGACGCCCAGAGCGGTAAGGCCGAGGTGCAGCGGCTGGCCGACCGGGTCAGCGGCATCTTCGTTCCCACCGTGCTGGTGCTGGCCGCCGCCACCCTGGGCTTCTGGCTCGGCACCGGTGAGGGGGCGACTGCCGCCTTCACAGCGGCTGTGGCGGTCCTCATCATTGCTTGCCCCTGCGCCCTCGGGCTCGCTACCCCGACGGCGTTGCTGGTCGGCACCGGTCGAGGTGCACAGCTCGGCATCCTCATCAAGGGCCCAGAGGTGCTCGAGTCCACCCGGCGCGTCGACACGATCGTGCTGGACAAGACCGGGACCGTCACCACCGGCCAGATGTCGCTCGTCGGTGTCACGCCTGCCGACGGCGTCGACCAGGCCACGCTGTTGCGGCTGGTCGGCGCCCTGGAGGCCGCCTCGGAGCACCCGATCGCGCAGGCCATCGCCCGCGCAGCGGCCGAGGCGGGCGAGTTGCCGGCCGTCAGTGAGTTCCAGAGCTCGCAAGGACTTGGCGTCCAGGGAGTCGTCGCCGACGGGGACAGTTCGATCGCGGTGCTGGCCGGCCGTGAGGCCTTCGCCGCTGATTGGGGCCTGCACCTGGACGAGGCGCTGCGGACGGCCAAGCACGAGGCCGAAGGGCTCGGTCAGACCGCTGTCGTCGCTGGATGGGACGGTCACGCCCGAGGGATTCTGGTGGTCGCCGACACCGTCAAACCGACCAGTCGCGAGGCCGTGGAGCAGCTCAGGGCTCTAGGCCTCACCCCGATCCTGCTCACGGGAGACAACCGGGCCGCGGCCGAGGCCGTTGCCGCGCAGGTGGGCATCGAGCAGGTGTTGGCTGAGGTCTTGCCGCAGGACAAGGTCGACGAGGTTAAACGGCTGCAGTCCGAGGGTCGGGTCGTCGCGATGGTCGGCGACGGGGTCAACGATGCTGCCGCACTCGCTCAGGCAGACTTAGGCCTCGCGATGGGCACCGGCACCGACGCGGCGATCGAGGCAAGCGACCTGACCCTCGTACGAGGAGATCTTCGGTCTGCGGCCGACGCGATCCGACTATCCCGCCGCACGCTGCGCATCATTAAGGGCAACCTGTTCTGGGCCTTCGGCTACAACGTCGCGGCCCTGCCGCTCGCTGCTCTGGGCCTGCTCAACCCGCTGATCGCGGGCGGGGCCATGGCCTTGTCGTCGGTCTTCGTTGTCAGCAACAGTCTGCGGCTGCGGTCCTTCAAAGCCGGCAGCTGACCGAGGACAGCGCGCGCCCCCAGACGATCACCGCCGGCTCAGCCTCTCGCACCGCACGCCCAGCCGGCGGTGATCACTCGCGCGGGTAGGCCAGCTACAGCGGGCCGACATACTCCCAGTGCCACGGCTCGGGCTTACCGCCGCCGGGCTCGGCCCAAGCCGGGTGGATGAAGCCGTAGTTCGCCGCGTTGGCCTTCATCCACAGGTAGGACTCGGTGCCGAAGCGCTCGACGCCGCCGCACAGGTCCACGGCGAGGCCGAGCCCGTGCTGGCTGCGACCCGGAGTCGCTGCGAGGGAGGGCTTGCTGGCGAAAACGGCGACCTGCCCGGCGTAGTCGCGGTAGGAGTCGGTGAGGCACAGGTTGCTGCCCGTCTCCTGACGGCGCAGCGTGCTGAGCTGGTCGAAGGCCGCGGCCGCGCCGTTGGCCAGTCGCTCCCCTGAGGCGGTCGTCAGCGGGCAGAGCACCGCGTCGGGCAGGAAGCCGTTGGCGTACTGCCCGTCCGCGCGCGCCGAGCAGGGTGCGCCGCTGTAACCGCCGCCCAGGAAGGGCAGGTTGAGTTGGGCGCGTCGTGCCGCCTCAGTGGCGCGGGTCCGGGCTTCCTCCGCCTGCTGGAGCAAGACCAGCCGGGCCTGAGCAGCCTGTAATTCGGTCTGGGCGGCAGCGGCGTCGGCTTGCAGCGCGGTGAGCGCGCTGTCCGAGCGGTTCTGCACGGCTTGGGCCTGCTGACGCAACGTGTCTCGGCGCTCGGCGAGCGCGGTGGTGGCGGCGCGCTGGTCCAGCAGCAGTTTGAGCGCACTTCGCGAGGTGCCGCCCACGCGCTCAAGCGACGCAACGGTGTCCAGCGAGCGGCTCAGGTTGCGTGGGTCGACGCTCATGGCGATCTTGACGTCCTCGGGGACGCCGCTGACGTAGGCCGCCCGGGCGACCGCGTTGAGCTGGCGCTGGGCCGCCACCGCGCCGAGCGAGAGGACGTCAGCGGCGCGCTCGGCGGCGAACTGCTGCTGCAGGAGCACATCGAGGCGGTCCCGGTCAGCTTCATACGCGAGGGTGCTGGCGGCGAGCCTGTCGCCGATGCGCTGGACCTCGGCCTGCATGGCGGCGATCTCGGCTTGCACAGAGCCGCTGGCGGCCCTGGGAGCAACGGCGGTCTGCGCTGCGGCACCAGCCGCGACGAGCGGCGTCACGATGGCCGCCGCGAGCAACGGCACGGCGAGCCGGAGCACGCGTGCGCGGGCAGCACGCAGGCGGCAGCGACGGGTCACAGGGTTGTTCTCGGCACGCTGTAGCCACGACTGCAGCCCGCACGGGGCCCACCTTGTGTCGTCTGCGGCACTGCAGCAGGCTGAGCACATGCTCCGGACCCCGCTACTGGTCGCCCTGGCGCTCGTCGTGAGCGCGTGTGGCGCGTCCGGCGGCTCCGGCCGCGCACACACCACGCTGACCGTGCTGGCGGCGTCCTCCCTGAGCCAAACGCTTCCCTCTCTCGGCCGGACCTTCGAGACGGATCACCCGGGAAGCACCGTGGTCTTCAGTTTCGCGGCCAGCACCACGCTCGCGCAGCAGATCCGCGCGGGGGCACCGGGCGACGTGTTCGCGTCCGCCAGCGCGACGACCATGACGCAGGTGGTCGATGCGGGGGACGCCAAGGATCCGCGGGTCTTCGCCACCAACGAGGGACAGATCGCCGTCTACCCGCCCAGCGCGGGCAGGGTGCGCTCACTGGCAGATCTCGCCCGACCGGGGCTGCGCGTCTCGCTGTGCCAGCCACAGGTGCCCTGCGGGGTCCTCGCGGCCAAGGTGCTCAGCCAGGCTGGGGTAACGGTGACGCCGGTGACCCAGGGGCTGGACGTCAAGAGCACGCTCGCTTCGGTCCTCAGCGGCGAGGCCGATGCGGCGATCGTCTACGTCACCGACGTCCGTGCCGCGGGCTCACGTGTTGTCGGCGTCGACATCCCGGCTCAGGTCAACGCTGCAACGTCGTACGAGGTGGCTCCGCTCGCCGCTA
>JBKJLP010000396.1:0-9504 GCA_046596735.1 Mycobacteriales bacterium
CATGGAGCAGCGCCGCGCCCGGGGTGCCCCCGGGCAGGATAAAGCTGTTGAGCTTTTCCAGCCGTGCGTTGTAAGCGTCGCAGGCCTGCTCGAGTCGCTCGGTGTAGGCCGGCGTCACGCGCAGTGGCGCGTAGCCCAGGCCGTCGACGACCGGGGTGCACAAGTCGGCGCCGAGGTCGAACAAGTCGTTCTGCACCCGCAGCAGCAGCGCGTGCACGTCGCCGGGCAGCGCGCCGAGAGCGAGTGCCACGCCGATGGCACTGTTGGCCTCATCGACATCGGCATACGCGGTGAGTCGTCGACTCGTCTTGCTGACCCGGCTCATGTCGCCGAGCGCGGTGGTTCCGTCGTCGCCGGTCTTGGTGTAAATGCGAGTGAGGTGAACGGCCATGCCCTGACCCTAGTGAGGTTGCTCAGCCCCCGCGAGGGCTAGACAAGGTAGGCCGGGCTAGGCAAGAGTGCGGCCCACCACGAGAGGGGGCGGCACATGCCGCGTTTCATGGATTTCCACGACGACCTCAAGCTCCCGGCTGAGGCGATCAAGAGCATCGGTGACGGCGCCAAGGCCGGCGACAAGGACGAGTTCGGCGTGCAGCAGATCGAGCTGTTCTACAACCCGGACGGCAAGGTCTACTGCCTGCTGGAGGCTCCCGACGAGGAGGCGGTGCGCAAGCACCACGCAGCCCTCGACGTGCCTTGCGGCTCAGTGCATCAGGTCGATCAGCTGATGTGACGTGGGTCAGCCGCAGCCGGAGGCGCCGCACAGCAGGGTCATGACGGACCCGCGTTGCAGCAGGCTTGCGTCGGCGGCGTTGACCTCGTAACGGTCGTTCGTCGCACGTGGGTCACGGTCCACCAGGCCGACCGGGTTGGTGTCGCTGCGTCCGTTGGCGACGACCCGGAAAGCCGTCGTGTCATCCGGGGAGTACGACACCTGGCCGACACCCGGTCGCGGCACGAGGACGAGCAGTTCCTTGCTGGGGCCGTTGGTCACCACGTAACCCAGGATCGTGGGGTCGGGGCCGATCTCGGGGCCGTAGAACGGGGTTCCGCCACCCCTGCCGTCGCTTTCGTAGCCGGCCAACCGGGCCTGCTGAGATCCCTTCCAGGCCTGGAAGTAGACGTACGGTCGTCCGTCGCTGGTCCTTCCGGCGAACAGGACACGGGTGAACGCGTCGCCCGTCTTGCCGTCGGCCTGCGCGAAAGCCGTGGTCGCGCGGTCCAACGTGGCCGGGTCGGGGGTCTCGCCGCGCGGCGCCCAGTCCAGCACGTTGACGGGAGCCGTTGGGGGGGACACCGAGCCGGCGCTGGGCGCGGGACCCAGAAAGACCGGCTTGTCGAGGTTTCCGTCAGCGTCAAGGACACGAACGGCGGCGTTGGTCGTATCGCCTTCAAGGGGGGCGTAGGCGACGCCGGGTGCGGTGCCCACCAGCGTTTGGAAGCTCTGGTAGTCCTTGGCGTAGCCCAGCTCGCCGGCGTTCGGCGCGGCCAGCACGAACAGCCGCGGGCCCTCGTCACCGGGAAGTGCGGCCATCAGCACGGCGGGCTTGGTCTCGATCGTGTCGTCGACGAAGAACGAGGGGCCGCTCTCGCTGGAGGTGGCGTAACCCCAGCGGGTTCGCCCGTCGCCACTCGCCACGAAGGCAATCTCGCTCTGGCCGGACGGCTCGTAGACTTGGCCGAACAACGGGGTCAACGTACTGCCGGGGTGGCGGGTGGACCACACCGACTGCGTCGTCGTGAGCATGCCGCCGCCGAGGGCCGCCGGGTCGCCCCGGTAGGGCCACGGATCGGCGGGGTCGAGCCGGTACGCACGCGGCGCGTCGTCACCGGAACCGGGCTGCCCGGTACCGAACTGCGTGGCGCCGGAGTCGCGGTCTGGGAGAAGTGAGGGAACCGCCAGCCCGGCGCCGGCCAGCACGATCACGCTGGCAAGGGCGGCTCCCGCGACGCGGTTGCGCCGCATCCGGCGGGCGCGCTGCTCGATGCCAGCCAGTGGGTCGGGGGCCGGCGTGACCTGCTCGGCGCGGGACGCCAGCAGGGTGCGCAGCTCGTCGTCGAGGGGACTCATGCGGGGACTCCGTCAAAGGGAAGGGCGGCGCGCGGTTCGTCGCGCAATCCGGGGTGAACGCGCAGCTTGGCTAGCGCGCGCGAGGTGGTGGACTTCACGGTGCCGGCGGACACGCCCAGGAGCTCAGCGGTGTCGGCTTCGGACAGGTCCTCGTAGAAGCGCAGCACCAACATCGCGCGCTGTCGGGTAGGCAGGCCGCGCAGGGCCTCCCACAACGCGTCGTGGAGCGCGATGTCGTCCGCAGCGTCCCGCCCAGCGGCCCGTTCGGGCAACGTCTCCGTCGGGTACTCGTCGACCTTGCGGCGGCGCCAGCGGGAGGTCTGCGTATTGACCATCACCCGACGTACGTAACTGTCCAGCGCCTCCCGCTCGCGGATCCGATCCCAGGCGAGGTAGGTCTTGGCGAGCGCGGTTTGCAGCAGGTCTTCGGCGTCAGCCCGTTGCCCGGTGAGCAGGTAGGCCGTACGTAGTAAGGCGGGGGAGCGGGCCGCGACAAAGCCCCGGAAGGCTTCGCGTGCGTGCTCGTCCACGGGGGTGCCTTTCGGTGGAAGGAGGTGTCATCAGGGAGGACGCCGTGACCGCGGCGGAGGTTGCCTCCCTAGACTGCCCGGATGGAGCGCTTCGTCGTGGCGGGCGGTGCGCGGCTCGCCGGTGAGGTGTCGGTGACCGGCGCCAAGAACAGCGTCCTGAAGTTGATGGCCGCCTCGCTGCTCGCCGTCGGCCGCACCCGGTTGCTGGCCGTGCCGGACATCGTGGACGTCACGATCATGAGCGAGGTCCTGCGCCGGCTGGGTTGCGAGGTCGAACGCGAACCCGGCGCGGTGACCATCGACGTCCCCGAGCGGCTCGGTCACGAGGCGGATTACGACCTCGTACGCCGGATGCGGGCATCTATCGCTGTGCTGGGCCCGCTGATCGCGCGCTGTGGTGAGGCCAAAGTGGCGTTGCCCGGAGGCGACGCGATCGGCTCGCGCGGTCTGGACTTCCACATCGCCGGCCTGGTCAAGCTGGGCGCGACCATCGCGAGCGAGCATGGCTACCTCATCGCCACGGCCCCCCAGCTCATCGGCGCCACGGTCTGGCTCGACTTCCCCAGCGTCGGTGCGACCGAAAATTTGCTGATGGCGGCGGTTCTCGCGAAGGGCACAACCACGATCGACAACGCCGCCCGCGAGCCCGACATCGCTGACCTGTGTGCGTTCTTGGTCGGCATGGGCGCCTCGATCGACGGCATCGGCACGAGCACGCTCATCATCGAGGGCGTCGATGCGCTGCATCCGACCGAACACACGACGCTGCCAGACCGGATCGTGGCCGGCACCTGGGCCACTGCCGCGGCGATGACCCGCGGGGACATCTTCGTCCGAGGGGGTCGGGCGGACCACCTCGAGCTGCCGCTGGACAAGCTGATGACGATGGGCGCGCAGGTCGACGTGGCGGCGGATGGCTTTCGGGTGCGGATGGCAGACCGGCCGCGAGCGGTCGACGTCGTGACGCTGCCCTACCCGGGTTTTCCGACCGATCTGCAACCGATGATGTTGGCGCTCAACGCGGTCGCGGACGGCACGGCGATGGTGACCGAGAACGTCTTCGAGGCCAGGTGGATGTTCGTCAACGAGCTCACTCGCCTCGGCGCCGACGTACGGACCGACGGCCACCACGCCGTCGTACGCGGTCGTCCGGCCCTGTCCGGTGCTCCGGTGAAGGCCCATGACATCAGGGCAGGTGCGGCGCTGGTGCTGGCCGGGTTGGTGGCGGAGGGCGTGACCGAGGTCGGGGATGTCCATCACATCGACCGCGGCTACGAGCACTTCGTGGAGCAGTTGTGCGCGCTCGGCGCCGACGTCCACCGCGAGAAGGCTGCGGACGAGCTGCCGTTCTAGGAGCGGACCAGGTCCCGAGCCCGAGCCGCATCGCGCGCGAACACCAGGACGTCGTAGCCGTCAGCCAACTCGACCACAGTCGAGCGAATGCCCGCCTCGGTGAGCCGTTGCTGCAGCGCGCGGGTGTCGGTCTCGGTCGCCGTCCTGACCACCGGCTCGAGCAGCCCGTAGTCGGCGACAGCAGCCGGTGCGCTCGTGGCGGTCCGGGAAGTCCGGTGGTCGGTGGAGAACACCCAGCGACAGATCACGATGATGACCGCCAGGGCGGCTACCGCGACCAGCGGTCCCTGCAGGAAGTGATAACTCGACACCGGCACGCCTCATTGTGCGCGCTCTGTCCCGGTGGCGCGAGCCGGCAAGGTGCCGCCCACCCGGCGCGCCTCCCCGCTCACACCAGTAACACCAGCACCATAGGCAACCAGATGCCCTGTTCCCGCGTCTGTCTCGCGGGAGACGGCACCGGGAGGATCCGCATGACTGCTCAACGGCTACGACAGCCGTTCGTGCTGGATTTGGTCGAGCCAGGCCGGCTCGTGTCCCTGGCCGGGCGCCTCGACGTGCACGCCGCCGCGGATGCTCGGCTGGCGCTCGCCGATGCGGTGGAGCACGGCGAAGGCGACCTCGTCATCGACCTGATCGCCCTGGAGGCACTGGACGCCACCGGTCTGGGCGTGCTCGTCGGCGCCCACCGCTGTGCCGGCCGGGCCGGCCGAACGCTGGTGCTGCGCGACGTTCAGCCACCCGTCGGCAGGCTGCTCTTTCTGTCCAAACTCGACCGCGTGCTGCGCGTCGAGACCACCGACGCCGCCTGACCTACAGCGCCAGGCCCACGTGGTCGATCATGGTGGGGTGGAGGGCTACTACGCGCCGGCAACGCCATCGAGTGCGCTGACCGAGACGCCCCAGTTGCTTCCCGGTGCCCGACGTCATACCGGTCCTGTCGTCCTCACGGTGCTCGTCTCCATGGTGATCCTGAGTGCCTCAGTGGCCTTCTGGTCGGTCGGCCGGGCGCGCGCGGCCATCGCGCCGCCGCTGCACTCGGTGGCGACCGCAGCCGACGCCGCCGCCGGCTGGGGACCGTCGTACCTCGACAGCGAAGGTCGCGCGGCGCGCTGGAACCCTTGCACGCCGATTCACTACGTCGTGCAGACGCGATGGGCGCCAGCGACCGGTCGGACTGACCTGGCGGCGGCGCTGGCCCAGCTCTCGGCGGTGAGTGGGTTGACGTTCACGGACGACGGTGACACCGACGAGGTGCCGCTGCGCTCGCGGGCGGCCTACCAACCCGATCGCTACGGCCAGCGCTGGGCGCCGCTGCTGGTGGGCTGGGTCCCCGGTGCCGAGACTGACCTGGGTCTGGGCAAGGGCGTCCAGGGTGTGACCGTCGCCGTGGCGCTGAGCGGCAGGGACGGCGGCGCGATCGTCACCGGCCAAGTCGCTTTGGACGCCGACCACCGGTTGTCCAGCGGTTTCGGACCCGGCGCTACCGAGGGCGAGGTTCTGCTGCACGAACTCGCGCACGCGGTCGGGCTCGGCCACGTCATGGACGCGACGCAGGTGATGTTCCCGCAGACCACCAACAGCGAGTCGCAGTATGGAGCTGGTGACCGCGCCGGGCTCCGGGCACTCGGCCGCAAGGCCGGCTGCCTGTCCACGCCGACCCCGCGCCCCCTGCGTACAGCTATCACCGAGAGCCGAACCTAGACTCGGATCACGACCGAGCGAGGGACAGTCATGACCGAGCAGGCAGCCAGCCGCCCCACCCGGGACAAGCCGTGGGTGATGCGCACGTACGCCGGGCACTCCTCGGCAGCCAAGAGCAATGAGCTCTACCGGCTGAACTTGGCCAAGGGTCAGACCGGGCTGAGTGTCGCCTTCGACTTGCCGACACAGACCGGTTACGACCCTGATGACGAGTTGGCCCGAGGCGAGGTCGGCAAGGTGGGCGTCCCGGTCAGCCACCTCGGCGACATGCGCGCGCTGTTCGAGGACATCCCACTCGACACGATGAACACGTCGATGACCATCAACGCCACCGCGATGTGGCTGCTGGCGCTCTACGAGGTGGTCGCGGAGGAGCAGGGAGCGCCGCCCACCAGCTTGAGCGGCACGACGCAGAACGACATCATCAAGGAGTACCTGTCCCGCGGGACCTACGTCTTCCCGCCCGGACCCTCGTTGCGGTTGATCACCGACATGGTGGCCTACACCGTCACCGAGATCCCCAAGTGGAATCCCATCAACATCTGCAGCTATCACCTGCAGGAGGCTGGCGCGACGCCCGTGCAGGAGATCGCCTATTCGCTGTGCACGGCGATCGCGGTTCTCGACGCCGCAAAGGCCTCCGGGCAAGTGCCAGAGGAGCGCTTTGGCGAGGTGTGCGCGCGGATCTCGTACTTCGTCAACGCGGGGGTGCGCTTCGTCGAGGAGATGTGCAAGATGCGCGCCTTCGGCAAGCTGTGGGACACCCTGCTGCAGGAGCGCTACGGCGTCACCGACCCCAAACACCGGCGCTTCCGCTACGGCGTGCAGGTCAACTCGCTCGGCCTCACCGAGGCGCAGCCGGAAAACAACGTCCAGCGCATCGTGCTGGAGATGGTCGGCGTGCCGCTTTCGAAAGACGCCCGCGCCCGCGCCGTGCAGCTCCCGGCGTGGAACGAGGCGCTCGGCCTGCCCCGGCCCTGGGACCAGCAGTGGTCGCTTCGGCTCCAGCAGGTCTTGGCGTACGAGACCGACCTGCTGGAGTACGACGACCTGTTCGAGGGCTCCGTGGTCGTGGCGGCCAAGGTCGCTGAGCTCATCGCAGCGGTGCAGGAGGAGGTTGACCGGGTCCAGGCGATGGGCGGCGCTGTCGCGGCGGTCGAGTCGGGCTACATGAAGAGCGCGCTGGTGACCTCCCACGCCGAGCGACGTCGACGGATCGAAGCCGGCGAGGACATCGTGGTTGGCGTCAACACGTTCACGACGACCGAGCCCAACCCGCTCACCAGCGACGTCGAGGGCTCGATCATGGTGGTTGACGCTGCGGTCGAGCAGCACGCGATCGACGCGCTTCAGGTGTGGAAGGCGGCGCGCAACGCTGATCAGGTCACCGAGTCGCTTCGGGTGCTCCGCGATGCTGCCAAGACGGAGGACAACTTGATGGTCGCCACGATCGCCTGCGCTCGCGCCGGCGTCACCACGGGCGAGTGGGCCGGCGCCCTGCGCGAGGTCTTCGGCGAATACCGCGCGCCGACCGGAGTCGCTGGGGCGAGCGTTTCCGGCGAGGCGGGCTCAGAGCTCGCCAACGTTCGCGAGCAGGTCCGGGCGACCGGCGCCGAACTCGGCTCGCGGCTGCGCTTCCTGGTCGGTAAGCCTGGTCTGGACGGGCACTCCAATGGCGCCGAGCAGATCGCCGTACGCGCCCGGGACGTGGGCTTTGAGGTGGTCTACCAAGGCATCCGGCTGACCCCTGCGCAGATCGTGGCCGCGGCCGTCGAGGAGGACGTCCACGTCATTGGCTTGTCGATCTTGTCTGGCTCGCACATGGAGGCCGTGCCCACGATCCTCGACGGGCTCAAGGCTGCTGGCATCGGCGACGTCCCGGTTGTGGTCGGCGGGATCGTCCCGGATGCCGACGCTGCTCGGCTCAAGGAGCTGGGGGTGGCGCGGGTGTTCACGCCCAAGGACTACGAACTCACCGAGATCATGCGCGAGGTCGTCACTGTCGTCCGCGAGGCCAACGGCCTGTAGCGAGCAGGGGATCGGGACTGCCTGTCGAATCTCGTTCGGTAACCAGCTGGAACCGAGAGGAAACACCGTGACCCGTGTCCTGGGCTTGTCTGTCCGTCGTGCCGCGCTCCTGGGGACTGGCGTCGCCGTCACCCTGACCGCGGGGGCCGCACTCGCCGGGTCCGGAACGTTGGCCGCGCCGTTCGTCGCGGCCTACACCGCCACCCACGCCGGCACCGCTGCTGCGGCAGCCGATGGCGGGCTGAAGATCGCCGCCCCGACGCCCAAGGCGGAATGTGGCCCGGGGTCGATCCCCGAGACCGGTCGCCAAGGCCGCGTGCCGCTCGCCGACTACAACAACGGGCGGGCCGCCAAGGGCTACACCTGCAACGCCGTCGAGGCCTCCCACATCGGCACGACCGGTGGTTTCAAGACCTTCCGCTACACCGACCGGGCCGGCCGCGTCTGCGCGTTCTACGACGGCACGCTGCTGTTCCCGACGGCGGTGTTCCACCAGGGCGAGACGGGCGGCGTGCATGTCCTGGACATGAGCGACCCCCATCGCCCGATCGAGACGGCTCGGCTGGTCACGCCGGCTATGCAGAGTCCGCACGAGTCTCTCGCGCTCAACCCGCTGCGTGGCTTGCTCGCCGCGGGCATGGGCTCACCAGCGACTGCCCCCGGCATCGTCGACATCTACGACGTGTCGCAGGACTGCCGCCAGCCGGTGCTGAAGTCTTCGACGCCGCTCGGCATCCTGGGCCATGAGAGTGGCTTCTCGCCCGACGGGCGCACGCTCTGGATCTCGACGACCTCCCGCGCCGGCGTCGCCGCGATCGACGTGAGCAACCCCACGCTGCCGTCGATCGTCCATTACGACAGCACCCACACCTTCCACGGGATGAGCTTCAGCGCTGATGGAAACCGGCTCTACGGCGCCGACCTCGGCGCCAAGCGGGGCCTGACGATCCTGGACGTGAGTCAGGTGCAGAAGCGGCTGGCCAGTCCGGTCGTCAAGGAGGTCAGCAACCTCACCTGGCCCGAGGTATCGATCCCGCAGAACACCAATGCCGTGACGATCAAGGGTCACAAATACATCATTGAGTTCGACGAATACGCGCGCAATGTGGGCAGTTACACCGCCAACGACGCGGTGGGCGCCGGCCGCATCATCAACGTCGACAACGAGCGCAAGCCACGGGTGGTCTCCGACCTGCGACTGGAGGTCAACCAGCCAGCGGCGCGCGGGACAGACCAGGCCAACGACCCGGGCGCCCAGTTCGGCGTGCAGGGCTATGCCGCGCACTACTGCGCTGTCCCGCGGGCGATCGACCCCGGCATCGTCGCGTGCAGCTTCATCTTGAGCGGCCTGCGGGTGTTCGACATCTCCGATCCGCTGCACCCGAAGGAGGCCGCGTACTTCAACAAGCCGGCCCCTAACGTGCTGCCGCTCACGAGTGGTTCGTACGCGATGTCGGCGCCGTCCTTCGACCTTGCCCACAAGCAGGTCTGGTTCTCCGACGGCGACAGCGGCTTCTACGCGGTGAAGCTGACGAATGGCGCTTGGCCCCACAGCCTGCGCTGAGTCCTCGGTGTGAGTTCTACGAACTGCTCTGTGACCACAGGGCGGCGACGTGGGAGGCGTCCGTGCCGCAGCAGCCGCCCAGCGTCGTGATGCTCGGCAGCAGTTGGAGCAACTCGGCGGTGCTGGTGACAAGGAGATCTCGGTCGCCCTCGTCCAGCACCTCCATGGCGTCGAGTTCTTCGTGGGTCATCGTCGAGGCATTGGGCCGAAACCACCGCAGGCGCTGCTGCCAGTCGCCGCCATCGAGCGCCGGA
>JBKJLP010000403.1:0-4336 GCA_046596735.1 Mycobacteriales bacterium
TGGTGGCGACGCAGATGGTCGTCGAGGACGGCAAGTACACCGGCGACATCGCCTTCTACGCCTACGGCGAGGGCAAGGCGGTGGCGATGCGCGAGCTCGCCGCGGAGCGCGGCTACGACCTGGCGGACTGCTACGCCTACAGCGACTCGGCCACGGACGAGCCGATGCTTGCGGTGGTCGGCCACCCCACGGCCGTCAATCCGGACAAGGCGCTGCGCCGGATCGCGATCGAGCGCGAGTGGCCGATCCAGCAGTTCCAACGGCCGGTCCGGATGCCCAGCCGCCTGCCGCGCGTGCCCACTCCGCCGGGACCTCCGGTGGCCTACGCGGGCGCTGCGGTCGTCCTGGGCGCGGCCGGTCTGGCCTACTGGGCGGCCCGTCGCACGCAGCGCTAACCAGCCCGGAAAAATAGTCACGCCAAGGGCTTCCCTACCGGCGAGTAGGGGCGTAGGAACAACAGCACGGACCACCGCCAGCGGGCGGACAAGCTCCCTCCGACGGCGGTCCGTGCACGACAGTCGGGCACCCACGTGCGATCCGCCACGTGAGGCACGTCGAGCGGCCACTGGCCGGTACGACGAACTGAGGTGCACGCTTGGTAACCCGCACGGTCGTGCATGGTGACGGCGCCCCGCTCACGCGAGGCGCCGTTCCCTTTGTTTCCGTTACGAGCGGGCGATCGCCTCGCACACCGCGATGCCTTCGCGGGCGCCGAGCGCAACCGCCGAGGCGCAGTGCGCGATCCACCGGGCAACCCCGGCCGACCCGCCAGTGACGTAGCCCGCGGCGGCCTCGGCGTACTCGTGGTGCAGCTCGGCATGCCCAACCTCGGGGGCCGACACGGCCTTGGGGTCGAGCCCACGGTCGACCAGTACCAGCCGCGCAGCCGCACGCGCGACCAACCCGTCGAGCGAGCCGAAGGTGCGCAGGGCCAGCAGTTCGCCGTGAACGACCGCCGCCACGACGACAGCGGGGGCGGTGGTTGGCGCCAACAGCAGCCGCGACAGCCCGTCGACCCGCGCCGAGACCTCCAGCGGATCGGGCGCAGCCCCAAGCGAGAGCGGGTCCTCGTACGTCGCGCCAGCGGAGCGCGGGCGGCCGAGCGCCTCGGCTTCGACGAGTTCGCCGGCGGCCAGGACGTGCAGCCGGGCGAGCGCCTGCCGGGGCGAGCGACGCCAGGCCGGCAAGACCGAGCCGAGCTCGGCATGCAGCCGGACGGCGCCTTCGGCGATGGTCCCGCCGCGGGCGTCCTTGGACGGCAGGGTGACGGTGCCGCCGGCGAGCAACTGCCCACGCAGCCGCTCCAGCTCGATCCCGGCGCCTTCGAGTTCGGCGCTGGCGCGGGCTCCGCGCAGCGCGGACTCGGCGGTCACCTCAGCCGACCGGCGGCGCAGGACGCGGTGGCTCAGCAGCCCGTCCACCGCCGTCCGGGCTTGGGCTACAGCGTCGCTCACGCCGGACAACTCGAGCAGGGCAGCGAACGGGTCGGTCACACCCATCGAGCCTAGATGCGTCAGCCGGGGCGGGCGCCAAGGTGGAACCCGATGCATCCAGAACTCACCGCCTCGCCAGGAGCTCAGGCGGCGGGGCGGGCGGCAGGGGCGGAGGTGGATGCATCCCGTTCCAGGACCCGCGCAGCCGACCCGCCTTGTCAGGGCCCAACCGCGAGGGGGAGGCTCGACCCCACACCCGCGTCCCTGAGGAGCACCGTGCCCGAGCAGCCCGGCCTATCCGCCCTGGCGACGGAGAGCCGCCGCTTCGACCCCCCGGCCGACCTCGCGGCCAGCGCCAACGTCACAGCGGAGACCTACGCCGAGGCGGAAGCAGACCGGCTCGGGTTCTGGGAGACCCAGGCGCGGCGGCTCACCTGGGCCCGCCACTGGGACACCGCCCTCGACTGGCAGCCGCCCTACGCCTCGTGGTTCGTCGGCGGTCGGCTCAACGTGGCGGTCAACTGTGTCGACCGGCACGTCGACGCCGGCAACGGTGACCGCGTGGCGCTGCACTGGGAGGGCGAGCCCGAGGGCGACCAGCGCACGATCACGTACGCCCAGCTGCAGAAGGACGTCGCCAGGGCCGCGCACGCCCTGACCGAACTCGGCGTCAGGACCGGCGACCGCGTCATGATCTACCTGCCGATGATCCCGGAGGCCGTCGTCAGCATGCTGGCCTGCGCCCGCCTCGGGGCCCCGCACAGTGTTGTCTTCGGTGGCTTCTCCGCGCAGGCGCTGACGGACCGCATCACTGACGCCGAGGCGCGCTTCGTCATCACTGCCGACGGTGGCTACCGGCGAGGGAGCGCGGCAGCCCTCAAGCCCGCCGTTGATGATGCGGTCGCCCGCTGCCCCGGTGTCGAAAAAGTCTTGGTCGTACGACGCACCGGACAGGACGTCGCGTGGACCGACAAAGACGTCTGGTGGCACGAGGTCGTCGACCGCCAGCCAGAAACCCATACGCCAGAGGCTTTTGACAGCGAGCACCCGCTGTTTCTGCTCTACACCTCCGGTACGACCGGCCGACCCAAGGGGATCCTGCACACCTCGGGCGGCTACCTCACCCAGGCCGCGTGGACCCACTGGGCCGTCTTCGACCTCAAGCCCGAGACGGACGTCTACTGGTGCACCGCCGACATCGGCTGGGTCACCGGCCACAGCTATGTGACCTACGGTCCGCTCGCCAACGGCGCGACCCAAGTCATGTACGAGGGCACCCCCGACGCCGGCGGCAAGGACCGCTGGTGGGCGATCGTCGAGAAGTACCAGGTGTCGATCCTCTACACCGCGCCGACCGCGATCCGCACCTTCATGAAGTGGGGGGACGAGCTGCCGGCCGGCCGTGATCTGACCAGCCTGCGGGTGCTCGGCAGCGTCGGTGAGCCGATCAATCCGGAGGCCTGGATCTGGTACCGCAAGGTCATCGGCGGCGACCGCTGCCCGATCGTCGATACGTGGTGGCAGACCGAGACCGGCGCGATGATGATCGCGCCGCTGCCCGGGGTCACCTCCTGCAAGCCGGGCTCAGCGATGGGCCCGCTGCCAGGCATCGCGATCGACGTGGTCGACGGCGAAGGCGAGTCGACCTCCGCCGGATTCCTCACCCTCAACGAGCCGTGGCCGGCGATGCTGCGCGGGATCTGGAACGACGAGGAGCGCTATCGCGAGACCTACTGGAGCAAGTTTGCCGGTCGTTACTTCGCCGGCGACGGAGCCAAATGGGATGACGACCACGTGCTGTGGTTGCTCGGCCGGGTCGATGACGTCATGAACGTCAGCGGCCATCGCATTTCCACCACCGAGGTGGAGAGCGCGCTGGTGAGTCACCCGTCCGTGGCTGAGGCAGCGGTCGTCGGCGCAGCGGACGCCACCACCGGCCAGGCGATCGTCGCGTTCGTGACCCCTCGCGGTTCGGTGGCCGATGACGTCAGTAGCGGCGAGGCGTTCGCCCAGGAGCTGCGCGACCACGTCGCCAAGGAGATCGGCCCGATCGCCAAGCCGCGGCAGATCCTCATCACCCCAGAACTTCCCAAGACCCGCAGCGGCAAAATCATGCGCCGACTGCTGGTCGACATCGCTGAGCATCGCGAACTGGGCGACGTCACGACGCTGGCTGACTCCTCCGTGGTGGACGCGATCAACGCCAAGATGGGCTCGGCCGCCCAGGACTGACAGGCTGGCGGCAAAGAGCCAGCCGGTAAGGTCCTTCTCGGTGTGCCGGGAAGCCTGGTCGGCGGTCCTTATTCAGGCTGTCCCGATGGAGGAGTTCCGTCATGTCCCTGCACCCGTGCGCCACCGCTCCGGTCTGCACCCGGTGAAGGCCGGCGAGTTCGCTGCTCCCTACCCGACGATCAGCGCCGCAGCCCCGGCTGAGGAAGCCGGCCGGCTGCTCGCCGGTGAGGACGTCAGCGTTCTGCTGGTCCATGACGACGGTGGGCTGCCCGTCGGGGCGCTGCACGATGTCGCGCTGCTGCAGGCGATGCTGCCCTCGTACCTCGTCGAGGACCGCGCGCTGGCTCGCATGCTGGGCGACGGCGACGCCGACGAACTCTGGTCGCGACTGCACGGCAAGACCGTGGGCGAGCTGATCAACAGTGAGCGTTCGCTGCCGACGGTGCAGGCCGACGCCACGCTGGTTCAGGTCGCTGCCGAAATGTGCGCCACGGGGGCCGCCCTCATCGCCGTCATTGATGGCGACCGCATCGTCGGAGGCATCACCAGCTCCGCCCTGATCACCAAACTGCTGGGCAACCGATGACCGCCGTCATCGCAATTGCGATCTTCGCCGGGGCCTACGTCCTGATCGCCAGCGAGAAAATCGACCGCGTCAAGGTCGCCCTCGG
>JBKJLP010000123.1:0-4832 GCA_046596735.1 Mycobacteriales bacterium
CCCCTCGCCAACGGCTGGCGACGTGGCCCAGCTCGCGACCATCCCGGCGGCCGGTGGCTCGGCCAACGTCTTCGCCACGACGCGCCCGACTGCGTCCCGCAGCGTCGCGGAATACCCCAGCTGGTCCCCGGACGGCGAAAGCCTGATGTACGACTTCTACACCTACGCCGCCGGCGGTTTAGAGATGCCTGGCGACCTGTGGTCCGTCGACCGGTTCGGCGTACGCGCGGGCAAGCTGCTCGGCGGCGCGGGCGACGAGGCGCAGGTGCACCAGCATGGACCGGCCCCGACGCCCGTGGTGGCTGGGGCCGCGTCGCGCTACACGCCGGTCTCGCCGACCCGGATCCTGGACACCCGCGAGGGCGTGGGTGCTCCCAAGGCCAAGGTCGCGGCGCAGACCCCCCTCGTGCTCGCCATCCGCGGGCTGACGACGAGCGGAGGCCCGGTGCCGGACAACGCGACCGCGGTGATTCTCAACGTCACCCTGACCAACACCTCGTCAGCGACCGATGTACGGGTCTACCCGACCGGCGCTGCGCTGCCGAAGTCGAGCAACATCAACGCGGTACGCGGCCAGACGGTCCCCAACCTCGTCACCGCCACGCTCGGCGCCGACGGCAGCGTCTCGCTGCTCAGCAGCGGCGGCACCGTGGACCTGCTGGCCGACCTGGCCGGTTGGTACACCCCGGACGCGGCTGGCTCAGGCTTCACCGCGCTGGACCCGCGCCGCATCCTCGACACCCGCTCGCCCAACGTCGGTGCGCCGGCGGCCAAGGTCGGGACCGACCCCTTGGACATCCAGGTCACCGGCTCCCTCGCGACGTCCGACGGCGTCAACGTCGACGTGCCGACCGACGCGACCGCCGTCGTGCTCAACGTGACGGCGACCGGCGCTACCGGTGGCACCGACGTCCGCGTCTACCCGACGCCGGCCGACGCCTCGACCCCGCCGCCGCTGGTCAGCAACCTCAACCTGCGGGTGGGGGTGACCGCCCCCAACCTGGTCACGGTGCCCGTTGGCGCCGGCGGCAAGGTGCGCCTGCTCAACCGGGCGGGATCGGTCAACCTGATCGCCGACATCGCCGGTTACTACTCAGCGTCCAGCGCCGGTCGTTACGTCCCCGTGGTGCCCCTGCGGTTCCTCGACACCCGTACCGGAGTCGGGGCGGCCCCGATCCTCACGACGGCCAACGGCTTCGCTGACCTCAAGGTCGCCGGCACCCGCGGCGTCCCGGCCAACGCGCTCGCCGCCGTCCTCAACCTGACCGCGACCGCCGTCTCCGGACCGACCGATATCCGGGCGTTCCCGCGACCGACCGACAGCTCGGCACCGCTGGTCAGCAACCTCAACGTCGTCAAGGGTCTGACCCGCGCCAACCTGGCGATCGTCAAGCCGGGCGACGACGGCCGGATCCGATTGCTCAACCGCAACAGCACGGTCCACCTGATCGGCGACCTGGCGGGGTATTTCCAGTAGCTCAGGCTCGTACGTCGGCCTCTACGGCCTCGAAGGCCTTGCGCGCGGCGATGAGCACCGGGTCCCACACCGGTGCGAACGGCGGGGCGTAGGACAGATCCAGCGACAGCACCTCGTCCACCGTCATCGCGTTCCAGATGGCGGTGGCGAGGACGTCGATCCGCTTCGCCGCACCCTCACGACCGACAATCTGCGCGCCAAGCAGCCGACCGGATCGCCGCTCGGCCAGCAGGGTCAGGCGGATCGGCTTCGCACCCGGGAAATAGCCAGCGCGGGTCGTTGAGTCGACCGCCGCCGTGACGTACGCATAACCGGCCGCCTCCGCCTCGCGCTTGCTTAACCCGGTGCGCGCCACCTCCAGGTCGCAGACCTTGGTGACCGCGGTGCCGATGACCCCAGGGAAGGTCGCGTAGCCGCCGCCGAGGTTGATGCCGGCCACCCGGCCCTGCTTGTTGGCGTGGGTGCCCAAAGCCACCACGATCCGCTGACCGGACAGGCGGTGGACGCTCTCGACGCAGTCGCCGGCCGCCCACACGCCCTCGGTCGGCGTCCGCATCCGACGATCCACCACGAGGCCACCGGACGCGCCGATCGCCAGGCCGGCCCGCTCGGCCAGCGCCACGTTGGGGCGTACGCCAAGACCCAGGACAACCAGGTCGGCCGGGATCTCGCGGCCGGAAACCGTATGGACCGAGGTAGCCCGCCCGTCAGTGGTGCCGATGGCGGTGACGCCCTCACCCATGACGAGGTCGATCCCCATCGTGCGTACGGCGTCGGCAATGAACTCGCCGACCTCCGGGTCGAAGGTGCCGATCGGTGTTTCCGACCGGTCCACGACGGTGACCTCGAGCCCGCGAACCTTGCATGCCTCGGCGATCTCCAACCCGATGTAGCCGCCACCGACGACGACCACCCGACGCACCCGGCCGCTGTCGAGCTCGGCCCGAAGCGCCACCCCGTCGTCGAGCACCTGGACTCCGTAGACACCTTCAGCGTCGATGCCCTCTACCGGCGGGCGCATCGGCACCGAACCGGTGGCGTAGACGAGTTGATCGAACGGTTCGGTGAGGTCGCTGCCGGACTCGAGGTCGCGGACCGCCACGGTGCCCGCGGCGAGGTCGACCCCCAGGACCTCGTGGCGCATTCGTACGTCGATGCCGTTGGCCCGATGCTGCTCCGGGGTACGCGCGATCAACGCGGCCTCGCTCGCCACGGTGCCCGCGATCCAATACGGGATCCCACAGGCCGAGTAGGACGTGGCGCGGCCCCGCTCGAAGGCGACGATCGACAGGTCGTCGACGTCGCGCCGCTTGCGCGCCTGTGACGCCGCGCTCATCCCCGCCGCGTCCCCGCCGATGACGACCAGCCGCTCTGCCATGGACCGAACGTACGTCGCACAGCCCCGACTAACCTGCCTCGGGTGAACCCCACCCTTGCGCTGCCCGGCATCCTGGACGGCCAACACCTGGTCGAAACGTTTGGCGTCGTCGGGCTACTGCTCATTATCTTCGCCGAAACCGGACTCCTGCTCGGGTTCTTCTTGCCGGGTGACTCGCTGCTGTTCGCCGCCGGTTTCGCCGCCAGCGGCAAACTCGCCGACAACCTGCACCCCAACATCGTGCTGGTCTGCGCGGGTGCCAGCATCGTGGCGATTCTCGGTGCGCAGACAGGGTTTGTCATCGGCCGCAAGACCGGCCCGACGCTGCTCGCGCGGCAGGACTCGCGGCTGTTCAAGCGGTCCTACATCACCAAGGCAGAAGAAGTCGTCGCACGCTACGGCGTCGGCAAGGCCATCGTGCTGGCGCGGTTCATCCCCATCGTGCGCACGTTCCTCAATCCCTTGATGGGCAGCGGGCCGCTGCCCGCCATGACGTTCCTGAAGTGGAACATCGTCGGCGGCATTCTCTGGGGCACCGGCGTCACGCTGCTCGGCTACTTCCTGGGCAATGTCGAGGTGATCGGCAAGAACCTCGAGCTGTTCGCCCTCGTCGTCATCGGCATTTCGGTGCTGCCGATCGCGATCGAGTTGCTGCGGTCCCGCCGCCGCGCGTGACCTGGCCCTAGGTTCGACACCGTGATGGTGACGCCGCTGTTCGTCATGATGGCAGTAGTGGGTATCGCCGCCATCGGGCTGATCGCCTACATCAGTGCCGAGCAGGCCAAGAAGCGGCGCGCCTTACTGCTGGCTTTCGCGAGTGGTCAGGGCTGGACGCTCGTCGAGCGCGACGATCGCTGGGCCGAGCACTTCCGCGGCGCGCCGTTCGACGAAGGGGACAGCAAGGAGGCCCGCAACATCCTGCAGGGCAGCTTCCGCGAGCGGTCGATGCTGGCCTTTGACTACTCGTACGAGACCCACAGCACCGACTCCAAGGGCCATCGGTCCACCAGCACCCACCGCTACTCGGTCGCGGTGCTGCAACTGCCCGGCTGGCTGCCGACGGTCGAGTTGGTCCCCGAGGGCGTCTTCGGCCGGCTCGGGACCGCCCTCGGCAGGCAGGACATCGAGCTGGAGAGCGAGGAATTCAACCGCGCCTACCGGGTCCGCGCGGACAACCCCAAGATCGCGTACGACGTACTGAGCCCGCGCACGATGGAGCTGCTGGTCAGCCGTCGCGGTCAGCACCTGCGCCTGTCCGGCACCGACGCGCTCTGCTGGGAAAGCGGTTCGTACCGTCCGGCCGACCTGCTCGCCCGCCTCGACACCCTGCACCGCCTGGTCGACGGCATCCCGCCGTTCGTCTGGTCCGATCTGAAAGGCAGTCCGTGACCCTCGCCTACGTGTTGATCGGCCTCGTGCTGCTCCTGGCGCTCGCTGTCGTCGTCAGCTACAACCGCTTCGTCAGGCAGCGCAATCTGGTCACCGAGTCCTGGCGGCAGGTCGACGTCGAACTCACCCGGCGGCACGAACTGATTCCCAACCTCGTGGCGACGGTCAAGGGCTACGCCGCGCACGAGAGCGCGGTGCTGGCCGACGTGACCAAAGCGCGGCAGGTCGCCGTCGAGGCACAGGGCGTGGCCGCGCAGGGCGAGGCGGAGACGTTCCTGCGGCGGGCGGTGGGCGGACTGCTCGCCGTGGCCGAGGCTTATCCGGACCTGAAAGCGGCTGGGCCGTTTCAGCAACTGCAGTCCCAGTTGGCCGAGACCGAAGACCGCATCGCTGCGGGGCGGCGCTTCTACAACGGCAACGTCCGGGCGCTCAACACCCGGGTCGAGGCGTTCCCGTCCTCGCTCGTGGCGTCGTCGTTCCATTTCGCGAAGGCTGAGTACTTCGAAACTCTGGACCCCGAGACGCGCGCCCCCGTCGAGGTCGACTTCACGCCCTGACCGACGGCTAGCTCAGGCCGAGGTCGGACAG
>JBKJLP010000145.1:0-2521 GCA_046596735.1 Mycobacteriales bacterium
TGGCAACGGATCGCTTCGATGTCAGCGACGTAGTCCACTATTTCGAAGGTCCCGGTGGCCGGAGAGGCACCCACGCCCCTCTGGTCGTAGGTGACCGTCCGGAACCGATTGCTCAGACATCTTGCAACCGGCTCGAGGTAGTCAGGACAGCCGGGGCCACCATGCAGGAGCAAGACCACCTCGCCGGAGGTTCCCCACATGCGAGTCGCGAGCGTTGCTCCATCCGACTTCACGCTCGACGTCTGAGCATCGGGCAGAGACGTTGTGCTTCGGTGCTGGCCGCTCTCACTTGTAATCATTGACTCGCGCTGTCCACGATGATGCGATTTCGTAGTATCATGTGATGATTATGCGAGATCGTAGCAAATTTGTCAAGAGTGGGGTTGTGCCCGACATGGATGCCGACCGGCTCAATGTCCTCTTTGGGGTGTGGGTCGCTTCGCGTGCGGCCATGGACCTCGTCGATGGTGTGCTGCATTCGTGCGGGCTCAACGGCGATGAGTTCGCGGTCTACTCGATGCTGGCTGCGGCACCGACGATCACGCCGACAGAGCTTGCGCTGTGGATGGCGGCGCCCGCCACGACAGTCTCGAGCTTCATCAAGCGACTCGAGGGGCGAGGCCACGCGGAACGCGAACTGAACCCGACCGATAGACGTTCCTATCGACTCCGTCTCACCTCAGAAGGGCGGCGCGTGCACAAACAGGCAGCCACATTGTTCGCCCCTGCGCTCAACGCCGTGGTCGCGGCTCTTGCGTCGAGCGATGAGGACGTGCGCCACACGTTGCTCGAACTACGCAGGGCTATCGACAACGTCCGATTGAGTGGAACTAACGACGTTCGCCCTGATAAGAGTGCACCGCCAGCGGGGAGGTAAATGGCAGCCCTCAGCATGATTCATGCCGCTGTCGCCCTTTGCGCGAACCCGTTAAACAGCAGCCAGACGGGAAACACTATTTCCTGGACGGCTATAGGAGCGATGAGGAACGTGTAGCCGGTCACCGGCTTGTTATCGAATAGGGCCGTGAGGCAGGCCGCGAACATCAGCGCCGCACCCGCGATCCCCGAGCCGGAGAGCCAACGCGGGATGAGCCGGGCCCGGTAGAGCGGGGCGTAGTACATGACCACCCCCAAGCTGAATGCGAACACGGCGACGAGAGTGGCGTGGTCGTGGGCGCTCAGCACCGTGTTGGTAACTGCCTCCGGGGAAAGACGACTACCGCTGGCTCCAGCAGAGGCCTGCGCGCCCAGGGTCCGCAGGTTGAGCAGGTCCACGACCGCGGCTGTGTACATGACCGCCTCGATCGTTCTGAGGACAACAGCCCCAGGCCCACGTCGCGTTGACGGTCGCCAGGACCGGGTACAGCACGACCGCGATCCCGACGCTGCCTGCGGCCGCAACCAGGTACAACAGCGCTGCGGCGGCTAGGCGGTGCGGGTGATCGGCGACGTGGGTCAGGTAACTGGCTCCCGTGAGGCGAGGTTAAACCGCGGCCGCAGCAAGTGCTGCGACGGTCGCTAGAACCAGCAGTCCTCCCGCGCCGATCGACGCCTTTCGGCTGGGCGTCATGTTGCGGTTCTAAGGGCAGCGACGGCGACCTGGTCGCGCGCACGGCCGCGGGATTCGCGGAGGCGGCGCTCTGCGTGCGCAGCCCCCGCCGCCTCGTCGCCCATCACGGTGCCGGCGATCCGGGCCAGAGTGAAGATCTCGCCACGAGCACCCCAGTTGCCGTCGGGCACTTCAGTGGTGAAGACCCAGGTGCGCGCAGCCGTGTCGCAGCCGATGTCGACTTCAGCGACGGCGTGCGTGACGGCGGCGACCATGCCGGCCCGTCGCGCGTCGTCGAGCTGGCCTTCCGGGACGGTCGCGACGAACCGGTAGTGCGGAGCCGTCGCAGGAAGGCCGGCCACGTAGACGGCGGCTGGCCGGTACAGAAACACCCAGGCCAGCGATCGGGCGACGGCGTTGGTCGGGTCCGCCCCCTCCCACGTCAGCAGGATGTCGGTGAGTCGGGCGAGCAGCGCCTCCTCGTCGGCAGACGAAAGCGCCCCCTCGGGGATGTAGGCGTCGAGCATCGGCATGATCGTGTCTCCAATGATTAGTTGAGTTGCGTTCTGCAACCCAGATGAGTAGAGCGTGCTGAGTTGTAAAAAGCAACGCAGCGGCTATTGTTTTCCGCATGTTCGACCGAGAGAAGTACCGAGCGGACAACTGCTCCGTCGCGGGGACCCTGGCGCTCGTGGGCGAGCGTTGGACCTTCCTCGTGCTGCGTGAAGCCTTCTTCGGCGTGCGCCGCTTCGACGATTTCCAGCGCCTACTCGGCATAGCACGCAACGTCCTCACGGACCGGCTAGCGACCCTGGTCCAGGCGGGCATCCTGGCCAAGGAGCCCTACCGCGATCAGGGCAGCCGAGAGCGGATGCAGTACCGGCTCACAGCCACGGGCGCCGAACTGGTCCCCGCTGTGCTGGCCCTGATGCAGTGGGGAGATCGGCACCTTGCCGGCCCGGCAGGCCCGCC
>JBKJLP010000168.1:0-2585 GCA_046596735.1 Mycobacteriales bacterium
GAAGCCGGGCCGATTCAGGAAGATGCAGGCGCCGTCGATCGCGCGGGTCTTGCGGGCCGGCTCACCCTCGAGCTCATCCACCTCGGAGAAACCGTCCCGGCGACCGGTCTCGGCGTACTGCCAGTGCTTCTTCTTGAGCATCTTGGCGAAGCGGGCGACCCGCTCTTCGTCTTCGTCGTCGGCGTAATAGGCGCCGTGGCTGCAGCAGCCGTCGTCCTCGCGCCCTTCGATGACGCCTTCGCAGCCGCGGCCGTAGATGCACGTCCAACGCGACAGCAGCCAGGTCAGGTCGGCCCGGATGACGTCGGT
This sequence comes from Mycobacteriales bacterium, assembly GCA_046596735.1. GTDB lineage: Bacteria > Actinomycetota > Actinomycetes > Mycobacteriales > SCTD01 > RYN-124. Next base: position 310 of record JBKJLP010000168.1, read on the forward strand.
GGGATCGCTCGGGTCGGTGAACTCCACCCACTCGCGCGCGAAGTCCGGCGCCACCTCCGGCACTCCACGCAGCTGCGGCATTCCCAGGTCAGTCATGACCGCCAACTTAGGCGTCAGGACTAGCGTCGGGGAATGCGGCTCGGTGTCTTGGATGTGGGATCCAACACGGTGCACCTGCTCGTGGTCGATGCCCACCGCGGCGCGCAGCCGGACGCGGTCTTGTCGCACAAGACCGAGCTTCGGCTGATCGCGCTGATGCAGGACGACGGCTCGCTCGGCGCGGCGGGGACCAAGGCGCTTGTCGACGCCGTTACCGACGCACGCAAAGCGGCGAAGGAGGAAGGCGTCGAGGATTTGGTCGCCTTCGCTACCTCGGCCGTCCGCGACGCCACCGACTCCGCCGACGTCCTCGCGACCGTGGCAGCCAAGGCCGGGGTTGACCTGCAGGTGCTGGCCGGCGAGGACGAGGCCCGGTTGACGTTCTTGGCCGTACGCCGCTGGTTCGGCTGGAGCGCCGGACAGTTGGTCAGCCTCGACATCGGCGGAGGTTCGCTCGAACTCGCCTGCGGTCGGCACGAGGACCCGGACCTGGCGGTGTCGTTGCCGCTCGGCGCCGGGCGGCTCACCCGCGAGTGGGAGCTGTCGGACCCGCCGAAGAAGGGGCAGGTCGCGGCGCTGCGCGACCACGTGCGCGCCACCCTGGAGCCCGTCGTCGCGGACGTGGTCGCGACCCGGCCCGACCGCGGGGTGGTGACGTCCAAGACGTTCCGCTCGCTGGCCCGCCTCGATGGCGCGGCGCCGTACGCCGAAGGCCCCTGGGTACGCCGCACGCTGTCGGCCAAGGGCCTGGACGAGATCGTCGACCGACTGGCCGGGCTGAGGATCGACGAGCGGGCCCAACTGCCGGGCGTCTCCGCGGGTCGGGCCGAGCAACTGCTGGCCGGCGCGGTGGTCGCGCAGGAGGCGCTGCAGGCGCTGGCGTTGACGAAGGTGGAGGTCTGCCCTTGGGCTTTGCGGGAGGGCGTGATCCTGCGCCGGCTGGACTGGCTGGAGGGTGCCTGATGCCCCGTACGCTGCCCAGGCCATGACGCATCCGTTACCGCACGTCCCCGAGGCCCGGGTCGCGCTGGCCAGCGCGTCCGTTTACCCGGAGTCGACGGCCGCTGCCTTCGAGATCGCAGCGCGGCTGGGCTATGACGGCGTCGAGATCATGGTCTGGACCGATCCGGTCAGTCAGGACATCACCGCGCTGCGCCGGCTGTCGGATCACCACGGTGTGCCGATCCTGGCCCTGCACGCGCCGTGCCTGGTGATCACCCAGCGGGTCTGGGGCACCGACCCCTGGGCCAAGTTGGTCAAGGCCCAGAAGGCGGCTGAGGAGTGCGGCGCGCAGACCGTCGTGGTGCACCCACCGTTTCGCTGGCAGCGCGAATATGCCCGGCAGTTCGTGGGCGGTATCCAGCAGATGACCGAAGAGACTGACGTCCGCTTCGCGGTGGAGAACATGTTCCCGCTACGGGCCCGTGGTCGAGAGATCACGCCGTACGCCCCGGACTGGGACCCGACGACGGAGGACTTCCCGCACTTCACGCTGGATCTGTCGCACACGTCGGTGTCGCAGTCCGACGCGATGGCGATGGCGAGTGTCATGGGCGACCGACTGGCCCACGTGCACATCGCCGACGGCAACGGCACAGCGCGCGACGAGCACCTCGTCCCGGGGCGTGGCAACCAGCCGTGCGGTGAGTTGCTCGAAGGCCTGGCCACTCGAGACTTCCGTGGGTTGGTGGTCGTCGAGGTCAACACTCGCAAGTGCGAAAACCGCGACGAGCGCGAGACCGACCTGGCTGAGGCGCTGGCCTTCACCCGGTTGCACCTCGCCGCACCGGTGGAGTTGCCGGCTCCGGCGGCTGCACCGGTCCAGGAATTTCCTTGACCTTCACGGGCGGCGACCCCACCGCGTTCGAGGCGCTCGTGGACGACTACGACGCTGCTCGGCCGACCTACCCGCAGGCGTTGTACGACGCGCTGCCGCCGTTGGGCCGCTGCCTGGAGCTCGGCGCCGGGACCGGGCTGGCCACCATCGGGCTGCGGCCCGAGCACCTGGTCGTCACCGACCTCGGACCGGCCATGCTCGCCCGCGGGCTCGCCAAGCACGACTGGCCGGGAGTCGTCTGTCGGGCCGAGGTCTTGCCGTTCGGCGACGCCCGCTTCGACACGGTCTTTGGCGCACAGATGTGGCACTGGGTAGGCAAACCTGCTGGACCGCTGGAGGT
>JBKJLP010000173.1:0-3911 GCA_046596735.1 Mycobacteriales bacterium
AACATCGCCGGCATCGTGCGGCTCGACCATATCGCCGAGCTGACCTTGGAAACGTGGCAGCGGCACCTCGACGTCAACCTGACGGCACCCTTCGTGGTCTCACAGGCGGCGCTGCCCGGGTTGATTGAGCGCAAGGGCAACATCGTCAACGTCGCCAGCGTCGCGGGCCTGCGAGGGCAGGCCTACTCGGCGGCCTACTGCGCCTCAAAGGCGGGAGTCGTCATGCTCACCAAGTCGATGGCCCTCGAGCTTGCGGCCGCGGGCATCCGGGTCAACTGCGTCTGCCCCGGTGGCATCGACACGCCGTTGCTCGGCGGGGCCGCGAAGACGATGCCCCGCGACCTCGACCCCACGCTGATGGCCCGGCTCTACAACCCTCTGCCACCTGGCTTTGCCCAGCCCGATGAGATCGCCGAGGCCATTGCCTACCTGGCCTCTGACGCCGCCCGGTCCGTGACCGGCAGCGCACTAAGCATCGACGGCGGCACGCTGAGCTAAATGAGTAGCAGCCTCCGCCACTATGCGGATGGGTGCTCGAGCGTTCCAGCCGCGTCGTTCACGCGTCCCCACGCTAGTCTGAGGGCATGACGAGAGGGGTGCGCGAGCCCGAAATAGTGACCCCTCAATGGTCAACTTCCTGGTCGAGCTCCTTGCTCATTATCGCAGTGACGACGGCCGCACGGATTCCACTGCTGAGCAAAGGCCTGAATGAGATTCACGGGTTTCGTCAATCTCAGACTGCCCTGACCACGCAAGAATTTGCCCGCCACGGCATTGACTTGTTCCACCCGAGCCTTCCCGTGCTCGGCCTTCCGACAGCGGTGCCGATGGAGTTCCCGCTGTTCCAGGCTCTCGCCAGCCTCCTGGCAAATGCTGGCATGAGCGCGAGCACAGCCGGAAGACTGCTTGGTCTCGTCTGCTTCCAAGTCACCGCCGTTCTCATCGTGGCCATCACGAGACGCCTGTCAGGCCCGAAAGCGGCCACAGTTGCGCTCGTGCTTTTCGAGCTCACGCCCTATGGAGCTCAGTGGGCAACCGCAAGCCTCATCGAATACATGGCGACGGCATTTGCCCTAGGGGCCCTGCTTTCAACGTTGTGTTGGTCGGATTCGCTTCGTAGGCGCCACTTGGTGACGGCGGCCATCTGCCTGGGCGCGGCTTTCCTTGTCAAGCCGACCACAGCAGCACCCTGGTCACTGCCCCTGCTCGCTGTGTTGTGGAGTGCCACGCGAAGGGCGAATAATCCCCTCGGCGTCCGCAAGGTGCTGATGGCCGGGGCATCAACAATTGGGCTGGGCCTGGCCCTCGGCCTTGCCTGGACTCGGTGGGCGGATCACGTCAAGGGGGCAAACCCGTTCGCGGAATTTCTCACCTCGGATGCCCTTCAATCATGGAACTTCGGGACCGTGGAACAACGTGCGGCAAAAGGCAACTACCTCGTGATATTGCACCGGATCACCGAAACCATGACCGGCCCGCTGCTCGTCATTATGGTTGCGCTTGCCGGTCTCGCGCTCACTCCTCGCCATCGGCTAGAAATTCTTACGATCTGTGCGGTGCCCTTCCTGGCCATCGGGACATTTTTCAATCTCTACATCGTGCATGACTACTATTTGGGTGCAGTTTTCCCAGCCATCGTGATCTCGGGTGGAGTATCGTTGGTTGTCATCGTGGAGCGGCTGACCGAGAGGGTGCCGCAGCTGCTCTCTCGATTGCGAGTGAGACCGATGCCGGCAACTCTGGTGGTAATACTGATCGTCTTTGCCTTCACATGGACGAGTCCACAAGGAGGCGGTTACCGGCACAACATTCGCGCAACCCCCACAATCGACTCTCAGGCTCAGGTCATCGCTCAGACAACACCCGCCGACGCGAGGCTCATCGTGACCGGCTGCGACTGGAATCCCCTCCAGCTGTTTCAGAGTGACCGAAGTGGACTCATGCTCCGGGCAGTACACCCCTCGTTGACTCCGCACGACGTGGCTGCTGGTGGCTATACGCACTGGTTCGCATGCGATCCCGCAAACGATGGGTTGGCCGACCTGCCGCATGGTTGGGTGGCAGAACGGCTCACGAGTCAGCTCTGGAAGCTTCACCCGACCGCAACATCAGCGCGGCAATTAGGGCGCATCACGCCGTGACCTTGTCGATGGCGTGCGAAAGGCTCAGATTGGTGGGCGCGAGAGACGATGCGTCTCACAATTCGCGGAGATCGTCCTTGGTCACCTTGCCGGTGGCGTTCTTGGGCAGGGAATCCACGACCACCACTGACCGCGGCACCTTGTAGTTGGCGAGCTTCTCGCGACACCAGGCGATCAGCTCGTCGGGATCAACTGACGCCCCCAGCCTCGGTACGACGAAAGCCCTGCCTACCTCCCCCATCCGCTCATCGGGGACGCCGATGACGGCTGCCTCACTGACGCTTTCGTGCCGGACCAGCACCTGCTCGATCTCCGCGGGATAGGCGTTGAAGCCGCCCACGAGATACATGTCCTTCAGGCGATCGGTGATGCGCAGGTTGCCGCCGTGGTCCAGCACGCCGATGTCGCCGGTGTGCAGCCAGCCGTCCGCGTCAATGGCCTCCGAAGTGGCATCGGCGTCGTCCCAGTAGCCGCTCATCACGTTGAAGCCGCGGACCAGCACTTCGCCGGGCTGGCCCTGCGCTGCATCGACGCGGACCTCAACATCGTCGGCCGCGCGACCTGAGGTCATGCTGATGACCTCATCAGGATCCCCGGGTCGGCAGGCGGTGGCGAAGCCGCCGCACTCGGTGAGGCCATAGGCCGTGATGACCTCCTTGAATCCCAGCTCGCTGCGCATGCGTGCGATCAGTTCCGTCGGCACGACCGCAGCCCCCGTCACCGCAAGGCGCAGCGAGCTCAGGTCTGCCTGCGGGCGGGAGGGGTGCTCCAGCAGAGAGCTGTAGAGCGTCGGCGGTCCTGGGACCACGTTGATGGTCTCGGCCGCGACGGTGTCGAGCGCCTCGTCGACGTCGAAGACCTTCAGGGGCACTGCGGTCGCTCGCTTCAGCAGGCAGGCGAGCAGACCTGCCTTGTAGCCGAACGTGTGGAAGAAGGGCGCGACCACGAGCATCCGGTCAGCAGGTTGCAGTCCGACCGTGTCGGCCCAGGTCTGGAACAGCCGCGTGCTCTGGCCGTGTGTGGCCACCGCGCCCTTGGGGCGGCCGGTCGTGCCCGAGGTGAAGATGATGTCGCTCGGGTCATCGTCGACCACCCTCGCGGCGCGCTCCTCCACTGCGTCGGTGACCATCTCGTTGGCGTCCATCGAGAGGACCTGCACGTCGGGATTTCCCAACGCCGCCAGGGGATTCGCCTTCAGGAGGCCGGCGAGAAACGCGTCATCGACGATCAGGGCTGTGACCGCCGTACGATCGAGGAGGTAGCGGGCTTCTTCGCCTTTGAACCGGGTGTTGACGGGGACGAGGATGGCGCCGACGCCGGTCAGGCCCAGGGCGGCGATCGCCCACTCAGCGGTGTTGGGGGCCCAGATCGCGACCCGGTCGCCGTGTTCAATCCCGCGCGCGATGGCTGCAGCGGAAAAGCCCTGGACCCGCTGCAGGAGCTCGGCAAACGTGAGTCGCTGCTCGGACGTGACCAGGGCTTCGCGGTCAGGCGCCTCGGCGACAGCTGCGCGCAGGACGGCCGGGATCGTGGTCATCTGTGTCGTGTCCTAGCCTCTCTAGCAAGCGCTTGGTCGGGACAGTACGATCGCCTCTGTCCCGCGTCAATGTGAGCCAGGGAAGGCCTTTCATGTCGCTGCCGCTCGATCGCCGCGAGGTGATCCTCGAGCGCGCAGCGGACCTGTTCGCCAAGCAGGGCGTGGCCGCCACGACGGTGCGCGAGATCGCCGAAGCGGTCGGCATCCTGTCGGGCAGCCTCTACCACCACTTC
>JBKJLP010000194.1:0-3924 GCA_046596735.1 Mycobacteriales bacterium
GCGATCCACCCGCCGTCGTGTCGACGCCCGCGACGGCACGAGGGGTGTTGTCGAGCTCGGTGAGGCCCATCGACTGGGCCAGCCGCCGGGCCGGGTCGATGGTCAACACGACGGTGCGGCGACCGCGCTCGGCGGCGCGCAGTGCCAGGGCGGCAGCCGTGGTGGTCTTACCGACGCCGCCGGAGCCGCAGCAGACGAGGATCGACGCGCTGTCGAGTTGCGCGTCGACGTCCAGCAGCGGAGCCCTCTTGGGTGCGGTCGCCATGTCAGGCCATCCCCTGCTCGACCAGCAGGTCGGCGAGGCGGTAGAGCCCGCCCAGATCTACCGCATCGGCGAGGAGCGGCAGTTCGTACGAGGGACGATCGAGTGCAGCCAAGGCATCCCTGCCGCGTTCCTCCAGCGCCACCCGGTGGGCGTGGTCAGAGGCCTCGGCGGCCAGCCCCGCCAGCAGTGGGGCGGGGATGTCCACGCCGCTCGCTTTCAGCCCGGCGGCAAGGCCTGCGACGTCCAACTCGCCGCGCTCGGCAGCCGCCAGGTCCATCGGCGGCAGCATCGGCTCGCGGACCGCGTTGACGACGACACCGCCCACCGGCAGGGCGATGCCGCGCAATTCGGCAACGCCGTCGATGGTCTCCTGGACTGGCATTTCCTCGAGCAGCGTCACCAGGTGGACGGCGGTCTGCGGCGACCCCAGCACGGCCATGACGTTGTCGGATTGATGCTTGATGGGGCCGACCTTGGCTAGCCCGCTGACCTCGTGCGAGATGTTGAGGAAGCGCGCGATGCGGCCGGTCGGCGGCGCGTCGAGGACGACGGCGTCGTAGGCAGCCGAGCCGTCCTTGCCCCGGCGTACGACCGCTTCCTTGACCTTGCCGGTCAAGAGCACATCGCGCAGTCCTGGCGCGATGGTGGTGGCGAAATCGATGGCCCCCATCCGACGCAGTGCGCGAGCCGGGATCCCCGTCGGCGAGAGCTTGTAGAACATGTGCAGGTAGTCCAGCAGCGCCATCTCGGGGTCAATCGCCAGCGCGAAAACGTCGCCGCCCTCGGGGGCGACGGCGACCTTGCGCTCCTCGTACGGCAGGGGCGGGCTGTCGAACAGCTGGGCAATCCCCTGGCGCCCTTCGACTTCGGTGAGCAGCACCTTGCGCCCACCGCGCGCGAGAGCGAGCGCGAGCGCAGCGGCCACGGTGGTTTTGCCGGTGCCGCCTTTGCCGGTCACGACGTGCAGGCGCACCTCGGAGAAGTCGGACACGTGTTCAGGGTAGGTGGCAGGAATCCGATCCGCTGTGGCGAACCACACGTAGGTGACGCCGGACACATGCCGGCGGCGCCTTGACCAACGCGCTGGCAGGGGTGGGACATGCAGATCGAACCCGTGTGGCAGGGGATGGCTCAGTGCCGTCGGGACAACGCCGGCTACTTTTTCCCGCCGCCGCACTTCGAGCGCAAGCCTGAAAAGGACGTGCGTGAGGGGGCGGCCCGGGCGCTGTGCAGCGTCTGCCCGGTGCAGCAGCAGTGCTTGGAGTACTCCATGACCATCCAGGAGCCGCACGGCATTTGGGGTGGGCTCAACGAGCTTGAGCGGCGTCGGCTGCAGCGCAAGCGCGCGGCCGAGGTCACGGCGGCACTCCCGGCCTGACGGCGTTCACCACCGGTCGCTAGGGTTCGCCCATGCAGACGTGGGAGTACGCCACCGTTCCGTTGCTGATTCACGCGACCAAGCAGATCCTCGATAACTGGGGGACTGACGGCTGGGAGTTGGTCCAGGTCGTGCCTGGCCCGGGTGGCGGCGAACAACTCGTCGCCTACTTCAAGCGTCCGAAGGCGCAGCAGGGCTGATGGGCGCCAGCAACCGCCTGGCTGAGTTGGGCCTCACGCTGCCGTCGGTGGTGCCACCGGTGGCGGCCTACGTCCCGGCCGTCCGCAGCGGCAACTACGTCTTCACCTCCGGTCAGCTGCCGATGGTCGAGGGAACGCTGCCAGCCGCTGGCAAGGTGGGCGCCCAAGTCTCGCCCGAGCAGGCCAAAGAGCTCGCCCGCACCTGCGCCCTCAACGCGCTCGCTGCGATCGACGCGCTCGTCGGGCTCGACGCGGTCGTACGCGTGGTCAAGGTGACCGGGTTCGTCGCCTCCATGCCGGACTTCACCGGCCAGCCCGGCGTCATCAACGGCGCCTCGGAGCTGTTCGGCGAGGTCTTCGGCGATGCCGGTCAGCACGCTCGCTCCGCCGTGGGGGTCGCCGTCCTCCCGCTGGATGCGCCGGTCGAGGTGGAAGTGGTCGTCGAGGTCTCATGACCTCCGGCGCGCTGCCCCCCGGCCTGATCGAACGGGCCCGGGCGGCTAACGACCCCTCGTACGTCGCTCCCGCCTGCCGCGATGCCGCGACGATCGCGTTGGTGCGCGATGCACCCGGAGGCTTGGAGGTCTACCTCCTACGCCGGGTCCGCGCGATGGCGTTCGCCAGTGGGATGCATGTGTTCCCGGGTGGTTCGGTCGACCCGGCCGACGCCGGCGCCGACGTCGGCTGGGCCGGGCCCGACGCCGCCCGCTGGGCCGCTGATTTCGCTACCGCCGAGCCCCTTGCTCGGTCGCTCGTGTGCGCCGCGGTCCGCGAGACGTTCGAGGAGTCCGGGGTGCTGCTGGCCGGTACCGGCAGCGACGACGTACTTGCTGATGTGAGCTCGGACGAGTGGGAAACCGAGAGGGCCGCGTTGGAGGCCCGCGAGCTGTCGTTGTCGGAGCTACTGGCGCGGCGCGGGCTGGTGCTGCGGGCCGATCTGCTGCGTCCGCTGGCGCACTGGATCACTCCGGAGATCGAGCCCAAGCGCTTCGATACCAAGTTCTTTCTGGCCCAGATGCCGGCCGGGCAGCTGACCCGGCACGTCGGCGGCGAAGCAGACCAGCGGATGTGGGTGCGACCTCAGGACGCCCTGGACAGGGGGCTGACGATGATGCCGCCGACCGCCGCGGTGCTGCGCGAATTGGCGGCGTACGACGAGGTGGCCACCGCCCTCGCGGCGACGCGCACCATCAGCCCAGTGCTGCCCAAGCTGGTGGTGGACGCCGACGACAACGTCGCGTTTCTGCTGCCCGGCGACCCGGGCTACCCGGACTAGGGCGGACCGGTCATGGTGCGCCAGGTGACGTCCACGGCTTCGGTCGTGCTGGCCCCTAACCCGGGGCCGATGACGCTCGAAGGCACCAACTCCTGGGTGCTGCGGGCGACCGGCGCCCCGGACTGCGTCGTGGTTGACCCCGGTCCGCTCGACGAGGGACACCTCACGGCGCTGGCCGCTCAGGGCCCGGTCGCCGTCATCCTGCTCACCCATGGCCATGCCGACCACAGCGCCGGGGCGGCCCGGCTCGCCGCGCTTACCGGTGCGCCGGTGCGCGCCCTCGACCCGCGACACCGCCTGGGTGACGAGGGGTTGACCGGGGGCGCAGTGGTGCGCGCAGCGGGGTTGGAGGTGCGGGTCGTCGCAACCCCGGGACACAGCGCCGACTCGCTGTCGTTCCTGCTTGCCGACTCCGTGCTGACCGGCGACACCATCCTGGGCCGAGGGACCACCGTGGTGGCTCACCCGGACGGAGTCCTGGCCGACTACCTCGTCTCGCTGCGCCGACTGCAGGACCTTGGGGACCTGCGGGTCTTGCCCGGGCACGGGCCCGAACTCGCGTCCGCGGGCGTGGCAGCGACGCAGTACCTCGACCACCGGGCGCAGCGACTCGAGCAGGTGCGGGCCGCGGTCGCCGCGGGCGCGACCAGTGCGCAGCAGGTCGTGGAGACCGTTTACGCCGACGTCGACCGGGCGTTGTGGCCGGCAGCGCGACTGTCGGTGTTGGCGCAGCTGGCCTACCTGACCGACGGGGACCGGCCGTGAGCAACGGCCAGTCACCGGACCTGGTGGAGCTCGCCCCGTC
>JBKJLP010000183.1:0-4527 GCA_046596735.1 Mycobacteriales bacterium
CGCGGATCGATCGGCAGTTGCGCCAGCGACCGACCGGTCTGCGTGAGCACGCGCTGGTCGTCCAGCGCGCCGAGCTCGTGCAGCAGATCGAGGCCGTCCTTGATGTTGCGCCGGTCCGGCGGGTCCAGGAACGGGAAATCCGCGACCTCCCCGAGCCGGAGCGCCGTCATCTGCAGGATGACCGAGGCCAAGTTCGTCCGCAGGATCTCAGGATCGGTATACGGCGCGCGGCTGTCGTAGTCCTCCTCGTCGTAAAGGCGGATGCAGACGCCGTCGGCGACCCGGCCGCAGCGACCGGAGCGCTGCCGCGCTGACGCTTGGCTGATCTTCTCGATCGGCAGCCGCTGCACCTTGGTGCGCGAGCTATAGCGGGAAATCCGCGCCGTACCGGGGTCCACCACGTAGCGAATGCCCGGCACGGTCAGGCTCGTCTCTGCGACGTTGGTCGCGAGCACCACGCGCCGGCGGGCGGTGCTGGCCTCGAAGACCTTGTGCTGCTCGGCGACCGACAGGCGACCATACAGAGGCAGCACCTCAGTGCCCTCACCCGCACGGCCCCGCAGTACCTCGGCCGTGTCACGAATCTCCCGCTCCCCTGACAGGAAGACGAGGACGTCTCCCGGCGCCTCCCCCTCGAGTTCGTCCACGGCATCGGCGATCGCCTGCACCGCGTCGGTGTCCTCGGCCGGCGGCCGATAGCGGATCTCGACCGGATAGGACCGACCCGAGACCTCGACGACCGGGGCGCCGCCGAAGTGTTCGGCGAACCGGCCCGGATCGATGGTGGCGCTGGTGATGACCAGCTTCAGGTCGGGTCGGCGGCGCAGCAGCTGAGTGAGGTAGCCCAGCAGAAAGTCGATGTTCAGGCTGCGCTCGTGTGCCTCGTCAATGACCAGGGTGTCGTACGCCAGCAGGTCGCGGTCCTGCTGGATCTCGGCCAGCAGGATGCCGTCGGTCATCAGCTTGACGAGCGTCTGCTCACCGACCTGATCGTGGAAGCGCACCTTGTAGCCGACGACCTCACCCAGCGGCGTCCCGAGTTCGTGGGCGATGCGCTCGGCGACCGTACGGGCGGCGATCCGGCGCGGCTGCGTGTGACCGATCAGCCCGGTCACCCCGCGGCCGAGTTCGAGCAGCATCTTGGGCAGCTGTGTCGTCTTGCCCGACCCCGTCTCGCCGGCGACGACGACGACCTGGTGCTCGCGCAGCACCTCGAGCAGCTCCTCCCGTGCTGCAGCGACGGGCAGGTCGGGATAGGTGATCTCGGGCACGAGCGCCCGACGCGACGCCACCCGCGCCTCGGCCTGGTCAAGATCGCGGAGGAGCCGCTGCTCGTCGTGCTTTTTGCTGAGCTGTCGCTCGAGCCGACGGCGGTCCCGCAACATCACCTGCGCCAGACGCTCTCGGACCTGCTGCGTCTCCATCTCGCCGCTCAGCCTAAGCGGGGCGGTCAGTCGATGTCGCCTCGTTTAGAGGGTGGACCAGGCCAGCGGCAGGGCGTCCAGTCCGTAGATCCCGGTCACCGGTCCGTACGTCACCTCGCCGTTGATGCGCAGGCCCGGTGTGCGCGGCGCCAGGTAGGTGAAGGTCTCGGCCAACTCGGCCCGCGCGAGGTTGTGTCCGATGCAGAAGTGGGCGCCGAAGCCGAAGGTCATCGGCGCCGCCTCACGCTTGCGGGTGATGTCGAACGACTGCGGCTCCTCGAAAGCCGCGGGGTCGCGATTGGCCGTCGCAGCACAGACGAAGAGCACCGTGCCCTCGGGGATCACCGTGCCGTTGACCTCGACGTTCTCGCGAGCGATCCGCGCGGTGAAGGGCGTGATCGGCTCGAACCGCAGCACCTCCTCGACGGCCTGGTGGATCAATGACGGGTCCTTAGCCAGCAACTCCCACTGGTCCGGGTGATCAGCGAAGAGCCGCAGCCCGTGAGCAAGTTGTGCCTGGGTGGTGTCGGTGCCGCCGGAGATCACCGAGCCGACGAGAGTCACGCACTCGTCGTCGGAGAGTTCGGACGTGCCAATGACGGAGATGAGGTCCTCACCGGGCGCCTGCCGGCGCAAGGCCAGCTTGCTGTGCACGTAGGCGCGCATCTCCTCGTACGCCTTCTCGACCTCGGGAGCGACCTGGTCCAGGCGCATCTTGAAAACCTCTTGCAGCAGGAAAGACCAGCGCGACAGCAGCGGTGCATCTCCAGGGCAGTCCAGCAATGCTGCAATAGCCCGCGAGGGAAGTGGCTCGGCCAGGGTCGAGACGAATTCGCACGCCCCCGTGTCCGCCACCGGGGCCCAGAGCTCTTCGATCAGCGCGCGCAGCATCGGCCGCAGCCGCTCGGTCGCCCGCGGGGTGAATGCGGGCATCAGCAGGCGCCGCAGCCGGGCGTGCGCCTCGTCGGTCTGCACCATCAGGCCTTCGGCGTTGCGGTCCCAGATCGGGCCGCTGGAGATGCCCTGCAGCATCAGCAGTTCCATTGCCGGGAAGGCAAAGCGCTTGTCTCGCAGCACCTCGTTGCCGGCGTCGCGCTCGAGCACCGCGAAGCCCATCACCCCCTTGGCGATCCAGGACTGCTGAGCGATCTCGTCCAGAGCCGCGTGATAGGCGTCTCCGCTCATGGTGGCGTCGATGTGGTCGTACGACGGCAGGTCCAACTCAGTCACCAGCATGCGCTGCACTCTGTCAGATCCCGATCATCGCGCGGGTCGCTGCCGAGCGAGCAGCTCCCGCAGGACCGGCAAGGCGCGGCGGTCCTTGTCCCGCCCGGCGGCCTCCTTGCTCCGCACGATGTCGGCGAGCGACGCCAGGCGTACCTCGGTCCCACGCAGCACCACGGTGACTGCATCACGGGTGAGATCGGCGAAACCAGTCGTGCCAGAGGGGACGAAGGTGATGTCCAGATCACCGAACTTCGTGGTGAGGTTCCAGATCCGGCCAGCCGCGAGCGACGTCGCGTCGTGGTGGAAGGGCAGCGGCTCGTCGAGCTCCGCCGCCCGGACCTTCGCGTCAAGTTCGTACAGCGCGGTCGACAGGCGAGCCAGGTTGTCAGCGTCAGGGTCAGGCACAACGTCTACGTCGTTGGTGAGTAGCGGAGAGCCATGCACGGTCGCGCCGAAGCCACCGATGAGTACGCAGGCGACGCTGTTTCGGGCCAGCACCTCAAGGATGGCCGGACCATCGAAGTCAGGCATGAGCGGCCACGTAAGCCTCCCGGAGCTCTGCCGCAAAGTTCAGGCCTGCCTCAAGTTGGTCTACGCGTCCGTCTGGACTCCGGCGCAGGAGAGCCTGGGCCTGAGCGAGGTCAGAGTCGTCGTAGGGGTCCAGCGCGACGAGCAGGTTGAACCCGCACAGCCGCATCATCCGGCGCACCGTGTCAAAGGACGGCGACGTCCGGCCGCTCTCCAGCCGGGCGATCGCGGACTGGGTCGTGCCAGCCAAGGTGGCCAACTGGGCCTGGGTCAGCCCGGCCCGTCGACGGGCTTCCCGGATGAGGTCCGATCCCATGTCCTAGAGAATAGCACTTCTGCTATATCGTTCGCACCCGGCAGGATGGAGCACTCCATGACTCTCACCGACCTGCTGACGCCCGGCGTCTCCCCCGACGACCTGTACGAGGCGTTCGCGGGGTGGGCCGCGGATCGCGGGCTGCCGCTCTACCCGGCGCAGGAGGAGGCCCTGCTGTCCGTGTTCCTCGGCGAGAACGTCGTCCTGGCCACACCAACGGGCAGCGGCAAGAGCTTGGTCGCCGTCGGCGCCCACCTGGCCGCCCTGAGCCAGGGGGTACGCAGCTTCTACACCGCTCCGATCAAGGCGCTCGTCTCGGAGAAGTTCTTCTCCCTCATCGAGGTCTTCGGGGCCGACAAGGTCGGGATGATGACCGGCGACGCGGCGGTCAATCCCGGTGCCCCGATCATCTGCTGCACCGCCGAGATCCTGGCGAACCTTTCGCTGCGCCAAGGCAGCGACACAGACGCTGGCGTCATCGTGATGGACGAGTTCCACTTCTACGCCGAGCCCGATCGCGGCTGGGCCTGGCAGGTGCCGCTGCTCGAACTCCCGCACGCACAGTTCCTGCTGATGTCGGCGACGCTCGGTGACGTCAGCCGGTTCGAAACCGAACTCACCGAGCGGACGGGTCGCGCGACCACCGTGGTGAGCAGCGTCGAGCGACCCGTACCGCTTTCCTACTCCTACGTCGTCGTGCCGCTCCACGAGACGCTGGAGGAATTGCTCGCCACCCACGGCGCTCCGGTCTACGTCGTGCACTTCACGCAGGCCTCCGCGGTCGAACGCGCGCAGGCACTCATGAGCGTCAACGTGTGCACCCGCGAAGAGAAGGACCAGATCGCCGAGCTCATCGGCGATTTCCGCTTCACCAAGGGCTTCGGCCCGACGCTCTCGCGACTCGTCCGCCACGGCATCGGCGTCCACCACGCGGGGATGCTGCCGAAATACCGCCGACTGGTCGAGCTGCTCGCGCAGGCCGGGTTGCTCAAGGTCGTCTGCGGCACCGACACCCTCGGCGTCGGGATAAAC
>JBKJLP010000039.1:0-8485 GCA_046596735.1 Mycobacteriales bacterium
CCGGCGACGGTGCCGGCAACCTCGGGCAGGCCGGCGCGGTCGAGCGCCGATCCGAGCAGGTGGGCGCCGCCGGGTGGCGTACGCAGGACGACAAGGCCACCCGTGGCCTCGGCGCTCACAAGCAATTCTTCCAGGAGCTTGGCCAGGCGGGCGTCGACAGCCGCGCTGGTGCCGCCGCGAGGCGAGCCCTCCGGCGGGAGCGCGTAGATGTGCCCGACGCTGCTGCGCACTTTGACCGCTCCGAGCTCGTCGAGGTCGCGGGAAAGGGTCGCCTGGGTGACCGCGACTCCGGCCGCAGCGAGCAAACGACCGAGCTCGCTCTGGCTGCTCACCGGCCGCGCTTCCAGCAGCTCAGCGATCCGCGCCTGACGAGCCGCCTTGGTCATCGGGGTGACGGCGGCCGCGGTGCGACTCGCTCGGGGGGTGGCCATCTCCTCAGCCCTGCCGCAGCAGCCAGGTGAGGAGCGCCTTCTGCGCGTGCAGGCGGTTTTCTGCCTCGTCCCACACGGCCGAACGCGGACCGTCGATGACGGACGCCGCGATCTCCTCGCCTCGGTGCGCGGGCAGGCAATGCAGGACAACGACGTCGGCATGTGCCGCAGCGACGGCCCGCTCATCCACGGCGTAGTCGGCCAGATCGGCCTGACGCTTGGCCTCGCCGGTCATGCCCATCGAGGTCCACACATCGGTATAAAGCACGTCGGCGCCTTCGGCGGCCTGAGCAGCATCGTCGGTGATGAGGATGTCGGTCCCAAAGATTCGGGCCCGCTCCACGACAGCCGGGTCGGGCTGGTAGCCGGCCGGCGCCCCGACGCGGACGTGCATGCCCGCCATGGCACAGCCGACCATCAGTGAGTTGGCCATGTTGTTGGCACCGTCGCCGAGGTAAGTCATGGTGAGGCCCTGCGTCCTGCCGCGGCGTTCTCTAATGGTCTGCAGGTCGGCGAGCACCTGACAGGGGTGGAAGTCATCGGTGAGCGCGTTGACGACGGGCACGCTGCTGGCCGCGGCCAGGGCTTCGATCCGGTCCTGGCCGAAGGTGCGAATCACGATCGCCGAGACGTAGCGCGAGAGCACCCGAGCCGTGTCTTCGATCGTCTCGCCCCGACCGAGCTGAGTGGAGCCGGCGTCGATGATGACGGGGTGGGCGCCGAGCTCAGCAATGCCGACCTCGAAGGACAGCCGCGTGCGGGTGCTCGGTTTTTCGAAGATGACGGCCACGGAACGACCGGACAACTCGGTGCGACCAGGCTCGCGATCTGCCTTGAACGCGGCGGCGAGATCAAGAACCTCGGCCTGCTCAGCCGGCGTCAGGTCGTCATCGGCCAGGAAATGACGGGGCATCAATCGCCGTCCGGCCCGCCAGTGACCTCGCCGACACGCGCCAGCAGCTCGGCCACGGCGAACGGCTTGACGAACACGTTGTCGTCGCCGAGCAGATCGCGCATCCCGGGGACGGCGTCGACCTTTCCGGTCACGACGATGACGGGGATGTCGGAGAGCTCGGGGTCGTCCTGCATCTCCTCGAGCACCCGTACGCCACCGAGGTCCGGCATCATCAGGTCGAGCAGAACAAGAGCCGGGTGCGACGAGGTGGCCTTGACCAAACCAGCCAGCCCGTCCGAGGCCGTGACGACGTCGTAGCCCTCAGCCGACAGCAAGGTGTGCAGTAGCCCGCGCACACTGGGGTCGTCTTCGACGACGAGGATCTGGGTGGTCATGAGGCGTCCGTGAGCGAGATCATGACGCGACCCTAGCCCCGTCGAGCACGCGCGGAAGCGCTGCCACGAACGCGTCGAGTTGCGCCTCGGTGACGACCAGGGGTGGGGCGATGCGGAGAACATCCGCCGCTGGTGCGTTGATAAGGAATCCAGCCTCTCTGGCGGCCTGCTCGACGGTGGTCGCACACGGCTCGCGCAGCACGATGCCGCGCCAGAGACCGACCCCTCGTACGTGGTCGACCAGGGGATGCGCAAGGGCAGTAATGGCCTGAGCAAGCCGGTCACCGAGTTCGGTTGCGCGGGCCAGCAGTCCTTCGCTTTCCACAGTCTCGAGAACGGCCAGCGCAGCGGCGCAGACGATGGGGTTACCACCGAAGGTCGTGCCGTGATCGCCCGGCTGCAGCGCGGTGGCCGCTACACCACGGGCGCCCACGGCGCCGATGGGCAGACCGCCACCCAACCCCTTGGCCAGCGTCACCACGTCGGCGTGGACACCCGGCTCGACCACGCTGCTGGACAGCCAGGCGCCGGCGCGGCCGATGCCGCCCTGCACCTCGTCGAGGTGCAGCAAGGCACCGGTGTCGTCGCAGATCTGCCGAGCCGCGCTCAAGAAGCCGGGGGGCGGGACGATGACACCCGCCTCACCGAGCACCGGCTCGAGAATCACGGAGGCTGTCGTCTCGTCGACCGCGGCGCGCAAGGCCTCGACATCGCCGTACGGGACGAAGACAACCGGGCCGGGAAGTGGCTCGAACGGAGCCCGCTTGGCCGGCTGCCCAGTGACGGCGAGCGCCCCCATGGTGCGGCCGTGGAACGCTTGCTCGCAGGCGACCCAGCCACCGGCGGGACGCAGCCGGCGTGCCAGCTTGAGCGCGGCCTCGTTGGCTTCAGCGCCGGAGTTGGTGAACAGCACGCGGTCGACGCGGAGTAGGTCCTTGAGCCGCTCCGCGAGCAGAACGACCGGCTCGCTGATCGCCAGGTTGCTGACATGACCGAGTGTCGCGAGTTGCTGGTCGACAGCCGCCCGCACAGCGGGGTGAGCGTGGCCCAGCACGTTGACGGCGAGGCCGGCGAAAAGGTCGACGTACTCCTTGCCGTCGGCGTCCCAGACCGTCGCGCCGTCACCGCGGACGAGCACGATCTTGGGGATGCCGTAGTTGCCCATGAGGGCGGCCTCCCAGCGCTCCTGCCACTTTTCGCTGCTCGTCATGACGGCACCACCATGGTCCCGATCCCCTCGTCGGTGAACAATTCGAGCAGCAACGAGTGGGCCACCCGTCCGTCGAGCACGTGCGCTCTGGGCACTCCCCCGCGCACGGCGGCGAGACACGCAGCCATCTTCGGAATCATCCCGCTGTCCAAGGACGGCAGCAGGGCCTCAAGCTCATCGGCGGTAAGTGAGGACACAACTTCCTCGCTGGACGGCCAGTCGGCGTAGAGCCCCTCGACGTCCGTCAGGATGACCAGCTTCTCGGCCTGCAAGGCCACGGCAACAGCAGCCGCGGCGGTGTCCGCGTTGACGTTGAAGATCTCGCCGGCCTCGCCACGTGCCACGGTGGCGACGACCGGCACCTTCCCCTCGTCCAGCAGCGCAGTGAGGATGGCGGGCTGCACCTGCGTCACCTTGCCGACCAGGCCGACATCGACCGGCGTCCCGTCGATCAGGACGTCGTGCTGCTCAGCGGTGAACAGGTGCGCGTCTTCGCCCGAGAGCCCGACGGCGAAAGGGCCGTGGGCGTTGATCGTGCCAACCACGTCGCTGTTGACCTGACCGACCAGAACCATCCGCACGACCTGCATGGTCTCCGGAGTCGTGACGCGATAGCCGCCGCGGAACTCCGAGGGAACGCCGAGCCGCTCGAGGTGTGCGGTGATCTGAGGACCACCACCGTGCACCACGACGACGCGTACTCCGGCGTAACGCAGGAAGACGACATCCTCAGCAAAAGCAGCCTGGAGCTGGGGGTTGATCATGGCGTTGCCGCCGTACTTGACCACGACCGTCCGGCTGGAGAAGGACTTGAGCCACGGCAGTGCCTCTACGAGGGCGGCAGCCTTGGGTAGTGCGGCGTGGCCGCGGGCAGCGGTGGTCACGTCGAGTAGGCCGAGTTCTCGTGCACGTAGGCCGTTGTCAGGTCATTGGTCCGCACGGTGGCGGCCGCGGTGCCGGCGTGCAGGTCGATGTGGACCGTCACCTGCCGCCCGTCGAAGCGCACTGCGGACGGATCGTCGTGTGCGCTGCCCGCCCGGCACACCTGCACCCCGTTGAAGACCACGTCAACGGCGTAGATGTCGAACTCCGCTTCCGTCGTACCGATGGAGGCCAGGACGCGACCCCAGTTGGGGTCCTCGCCGAAGACGGCGCACTTGAAAAGGTTGCTACGGGCTACCGAACGGCCCACCAGCAACGCGTCGGCCTCAGAGAACGCGCCAACGACGTTGATGTCGATGTCATGCGCGGAGCCCTCAGCGTCACGCAACAGCTGGTCAGCGAGGTCGGCACAGACGGCGAGCACGGCGGCATCGAACGCGGCCGCATCCGGTGCCAGCGTCGACGCGCCAGAAGCCAGCAGGAGCACGGTGTCGTTGGTCGACTGGCAGCCGTCGGAGTCGAGCCGATCGAAGGTCTGACGCGTCGCAGCCCGGAGCGCGCGGTCGCAGTCAGCTGCCGTCACATCGGCATCCGTCGTCAGGACGACCAGCATCGTGGCCAACGCCGGAGCCAGCATCCCGGCGCCTTTAGCCATCCCGCCAACCGACCAGCCGCCAGATCCCGTCACGGCCTGCTTAGACACGCTGTCGGTCGTCATAATCGCCTGAGCCGCCGCATTTCCGCCGTCGCTCGCGAGTTTCTCGAAAGCTGTGCGCAGACCGGTCAGCATCCGATCGCGGTCCAGCAGCGGACCGATGAGACCGGTGGAGCAGACCGCAATCGAGGCGGCTCCGTCGTCGAGTAGTTGGGCGGCGAGTTCGGCCGTCGCGTGGGTGACCTGGAAGCCCGCCGTTCCGGTGCCGCAATTGGCTCCGCCGCTATTGAGTACGACGGCGCGCACGTCCCCGTTGCTGACGACCTGCTCGCTCCAGAGCACCGGGTTGGCCTTGAACCGATTGCTCGTGAAGACCGCCGCGGCTGCCCGTCGAGGTCCGTCGTTGACGACGAGGGCCACGTCCGGGGCCCCGCTGGCCTTCAGGCCGGCCGCGACTCCAGCAGCCCGGAACCCCGCCGGCGAAGTAACGCTCACGGCGCGACCCCGGCGGCACTCAGTCCGGTGCTCTCCGGGAGGCCGAGCGCGAGGTTGGCGTTCTGCAAAGCCTGCCCGGCCGCACCTTTGACCAGGTTGTCGAGGGCGCTCACGACGACGGCTCTGCCGGCGTCGACGTCGACCGTGACCTGGAGCTGGCAGGCGTTGCTCCCGGTCGTCGCCGCGGTGTGCGGCCAGCGGCCTTCGGGCAGGACATGGACGAAGGCCTCGTCAGCGTAGTGAGCCTCGAGGGCCGCCCGTAGCTGTGCGGCGGTCGCCGTCGTGCGCGCGGTGCAGGTGGCGAGGATGCCGCGCGGCATCGGTGCGAGCACCGGGGTGAAGGACAACGAGACGTCCGCGCCAGCCACCCTGCTGAGCGTTTGCGTGATCTCGGGGCCGTGCTGGTGGGCACCGACCTTATAAGCGGAGAGGTCACCCATGACCTCACTACCCAGCAGCGCTGCTTTCGCGGAGCGGCCGGCGCCGCTTGTGCCGGACGAAGCGACGACCACGAGGTCCTCGGCCTCGACGAGACCGGCCGACAGCAGCGGCGCCAGGGCCAACGAGACGGCTGTTGGATAACAGCCAGGGTTGGCGATCCGCTGCGTTCCGCGCAGGTCCTCACGAAAAAGTTCGGGGAGGCCGTAAGCCCACTGCCCCGCATAGGGCGTGCCGTAGAAGCGCTGCCAGGCCTGCGGATCACCCAGTCGGAAGTCCGCTCCGAGGTCGATCACGACGAGCTCGGCAGGCAGTTGTGCGACCAGACCGGACGACTCCCCGTGCGGCAGCGCTAAGAACAGGACGTCCGCTTCGGCGAGTAGGGCCGGGTCGGTCCGTGCGAACACCCGGTCAGCCAAGGCCGGCAGCTGCGGATGCAGCGCAGTTACGGGCTGGCCAGCGGAGGTCCCCGCAGCGACGGCACCGATCTGGAAGTCGGGGTGGCCGAGCAGGAGCCGCAGCAGCTCGCCCCCCGCATAGCCGCTCGCTCCCGCGACAGCCGCTGTCATCCCCATACGATCAGCATACATGTATGTGAATTATTATGCAGTCGGTATCAGGACCCGCGGAGAACGGCGGCCGTCCGATCAGCCGCCGCCGCGACGGCGGCGTCGCGGGCGGCCAGGACCTCGGTGTCGGTCAGCGTCCGGTCGCCTGCACGGAAGCGCAGCGAGTAAGCCAGCGAACGGTGCCCTTCCCCCACCTGCGGCCCGGTGTAGACGTCGAACAAGCGCAGGTCCTCGAGCAAGGGGCCGGCCCCGAAGCGCAGCGCCGCCTCGACCTCACCGGCAGGAACGGAATGCTCCACCACCACGGCGACGTCGACGGTTGAGGGCGGGTAGGACGACACTGTGGGAGCCCTGACGGCGCCAGCGTCCACCGCCGCCTGCACCAAGACGTCAAGGTTGACCTCAGCCGTCACCGTGCGCTCGGGCAGCCCCATCGAGCTGACCACCCGCGGGTGCAACTCGCCGACCATGCCGATGGCCGAGCCGTTCAGCACAACTTCCGCGCAGCGACCAGGGTGCCAGGGCATGGACTGACCGGCGCGCAGAACCAACTCCAGGCCGAGCGCGCGACCCAACCCGAGGAGGGCTTCAGCGGCGTCCGCCCAGTCCAGCGGACGGCCGTGGCGGCGCCCTGCCAGGGCGATACCGACGTGACGAGCCTGTTGCGGTAGCGCAGCATCGAGGGCAGCCACGTCGGCGTCGGACGGGCGCTGCGAAACTCCGGGTGCGACAACGCCAGCCGAGCCTTCGCTGAGGAACACCAGCCCGGTCTCGAACACCGCCACGTCGGCGAGACCTCGTCCTACGTTTCGGCTCACGGCGGCGAGCAGGCCTGGCTGCAGGCTCGGTCGAAGAACAGCCTCGGTCTCTGCCAAAGGATTGAGCAAACGCGGCGGCGTCAGTCCACCGGCAAAGTCCGGCACGACCTCGGCGGAGACGAAGGGTGTGCTGACTACCTCGATGAGGCCGGCCGCCGCAAGGGCACGGGAAGCCGCGCGTCGCCAACGCTGTGCGTCGGTCAGGCCCCTGCCGGCTGGCGCGGGCGGCAACACGACGGGAATGGTGTCGTAGCCCTCCAGCCGGACGACTTCCTCGACCAACTCGGCGGTGCCGATGAGATCTGGCCGCCAGCTCGGCGGGGTAACCCGGATCACGCCGCGGTCGCCGGCCGACACCTCGCAACCGACGTCCGCCAACCGCGCACGCACGACGTCCGCTTCGTACAAGCGCCCGGCGACCCGTCCCGGCAGATCCAGCGGGAAGTCCAGCGACGCCGGCGGCTGCGTGCCGTTGACATCAGTTACTCCGGCAGCGACCGCGCCACCCAGCCGTACGAGCAGCGCGACAGCCGCAGCGGCGGCCACCGGTGCGAGTGCCGGATCCACCCCACGCTCGTAGCGCTTACTGGCTTCGGACGGCAGTTTGTGCCGGCGGGCAGTGCGGGCGATCGGCAACGGAAGGAAGTGCGCCGACTCGATCAACAGATCCGTGGTGCTCGCACCGACCTCCGCCGACGCGCCGCCCATCACGCCAGCCAGTGCAATCGGACCGCTGTCGTCGGTGATGACCAGGTCCTCGCTGTGCAGCGCGCGCTGCTGTCCATCGAGGGTCTTGAGGGTCTCCCCCGCTGCCGCTCGACGGACGACGATCGGCCCGCGCAGTGCGGCCAGATCGAACGCATGCAGCGGTTGACCCAGCTCGAGCAGGACGTGGTTGGTGACATCCACCGCGAGCGAAATCGACCGCATCCCGCACAGCGCCAACCGACGTTGCAACCAAGGCGGTGAGCCAGCGGAAGGGTCGAGTCCGGTGACCGTCCGCGCCACGTAGCGGTCGCAGCCGGTCGCATCGTCGATGCGAATGTCGTAGCCGCCGCCAGGCGACGGGACCTCACCGACACCGGGATCGGTGAAGGGCAGATCGAATGCGGTAGCTGCCTCACGGGCCATGCCGCGCATCGACAGGACGTAGCCACGGTCCGGGGTCACGGCGATGTCGAGCACGTCGTCGCGCAGGTGGAGCAGCTCGACAACATCCTGGCCGAGCGGGCTATCGGCCGGCAGCACCAAGATCCCGTCGTGCTCGTGCGAGACGCCGAGCTCGCGGCTGGAGCAGATCATGCCGTCTGACGTGTGGCCGTACGTCTGCCGCTTGGCGATGGCGAAGCCGCCGGGCAGCATCGCTCCCGGCAGCGCGAAAGCGATCACATCACCAGCAACGAAATTGGTAGCGCCGCAGACGACCTCGTGCTGGGCAGTGCCCACATCCACGTGGCAGTAGCGAATGGGCTTCTTGAACTCGGTCAATTCTTCAACGTCCAGAACGCGGCCAACAACGACCCCGGTGATGTCGTCGCCATAGCGCTGGACCGTTTCGACCTCGAGACCGGCCGCGATCAACGCGGCCGCCACCTGGGCGGCGTCGGTGGGCAGACCTGGCACGAGCTCACGCAGCCAAGACAGGGGAACGCGCACGTCAGGCCTCCATGCCGAAGGGGAGGGTGAAACGCTGGTCT